>CAZXXM010000121.1:0-6177 GCA_964644715.1 uncultured Salinisphaerales bacterium | reverse complement strand
CGCTGGAGCTCGGCCTTGGTCAGCCCGGTGGCGAATGCGAGCGCGGGGGCATCGCGCGCCGCGAGCTCAAGATAATGATCGCGCCGGTCTGCCGCGCCGAGGCGCTGCGCAGCACGGGCGGCCGCCAGATAGTTGAGGTGCGAGGCATGGTGGTCCGCCGCCCGGCGGACGAGTTCGATCTCGGCGCGCTGCCAGTGGCCCTCCAGCAGCTTGAGCAGGCCGGCCTCGAATGAATCGCGGGCCCGCTCCGCGCGCTTGCGTTCGCTCAGACGCAGCAGGAAGACCGGCAGCCGCAGCAGGCCGATCAGTGCGCGCAGCACGGTGAGCACCAGCGGCGTGGCGAGCACCACGACGGCGAGCAGCACCAGCACCGAGGTTTCGACGGTCCAGCCGCGGTAGTGCACCAGCACGTAGCCGGTGTCGGCGCGCAGCCAGTAGGCGGCGGTGGCACCGGCGGCGAGCGCCAGCAGGACGAGAACCCAGGAACGGATCACGGCGGCGCTATCGAATCAGCGAGTGGCATCGAGCCGCGCGCGTAGCGCGGTCAGGCTGCGGCTGATGTCGGGCAACGGCGGCTGAAGCTCGACCGATTGCAGGCGCTCCAGCTCGCCCTTCATCGCGAGCGCACCGGGGTCGTCCGCCTTGAACTGGGCGTCGAGCCACTCGGATGCCGAGCGTGCTTCTTCGCGAAGCGCAACGGTGTTGCCCGTCAGCAGCGCGACGCGCGCGGCTTCGAGCTTGAGCGTCAGCACGTGGTAGATCACGGCCTCGGCTTCCGGTGGAAGCAGGCGCATTGCCTTGGCGTTGTCTTCGCGACGAATCGTGAACAGGCTGCGGGCCGCGGTCTGCACGGCCTGCACCAGACGGCGCCAGCCGTTGGCCGCGCTATCCGGCGCACCTGACTCGCGTGCATCGCTGGACTCGAACTGCGAGGGCGCGTGCGACACCAGCGGCAGGGACGGAACGCGCTCGACCAGGCTCGACAAGGTCAATGCCGTCGACGCCAGATCCGGAACCGGCACGGCGCGCAGCGCGGCGCGCTCCTGAGCCAGAGCCTCGCGGACTGGAAAGAGTTGCGGGTCCGACAGGCGCGCGAGGCTGGCGTCGGCGCCGTCGAGTGCGATCAAGGCTGACTTCACGTCGCGTTCCAGCTGCAGGCGATCGTTGGCCAGCACCAGCAGATGTTCCACCGAAGCGAGCTGAAAGCGTGTGCGGCCTCCCGAGAGGTCTTCGCTGATGCGGCTCATCAGCGCGAGCGTGTCCTCGATGCGCGACTGCAGCGCGGCGATATCGGTGCCGTTGCGATCCACCAGACGGGACTGATCGGCCAGGCGCGTGGCCTGCTCGCCGCCCACGGTCTCCAGCGCCGCGATGCGCGAGTCGAGTTTCTGCAGCAAGGTCTCGTGGAGCGTGGCCTCCCGCTCCTGCTGCTCGCGTTGTTCCCACCACAGCCAGCCGAACGCCCCGGCAGCTCCGAGGGCCAGCAGCAACACGATTACGAAGCCAAGAAGCCCACCGCGCTTGCGGCTCGCTTCCGGCCTGGGCGACGCGGGCGATGCGAAAGCAGGTGTCGAGGGCGCGGAGGACGCGCCGGTGTCGCCTGCTTCCAGACTGGGTTCGACCTGCTGGCTTGAATTCATCGTGGGCGCTGACGCGGAGGCGGAGTCTTCGACCTGGGTTCGGGCAGGCGGGAAGAGGCAATCCACCAGGGCTTCGTCGGAGGTTCTTTGCGGTGCACGAACCTCGGCGAAACCCAGACGGCGGGCGAGTTCTAACACACGCGGGCTCGGCACGACCAGCAAGCGGGATTGCGCGCGCGCGAGCAGCACGTCCGGCAGCAATGCGCGCAGGCGGCCGAGGCCTTCACCGCTCGTGCAGATGATGGCGTCGCAGCTCTCCACCGCCGTTCGGACGGCCGCAGCGGGATGGTCGACGGGCACGCGCCGGTAGAGCTCGAGCCGATGCGTGTCCGCTCCGCGGGCACGCAAGCCGGTGGCCAGGGTGTCGCGACCGCCTTCACCGGTGCAGATCAGGAATCGCTGGCCCTGCACCTGCTGCAGGGCCGGATGCGCGAGCAAGTCTTCGCTGCTGCTGCCGGTCGGTGCGTGATGTGCGCCCGGATGCCCGAGTGCAGCCAGTGCGTTGGCCGTGGCCTGACCGATCGCGTAGAGCGTCGGCCAGTCGCCGGTGTCCAGCCTTGCCGCCTCGCGCGCCGCATTGACGCTGGTGAACAGCCAGCCATTCCAGCGGCGCGCTCTCTCGATCGTGTGTCGATGCGCGTCGTCGTCTTGAACGGGCTGGATTTCGAACAACGGCAGGGATAGCGGTTCGGCGCCACGTTGGCGCAACAATGCCTCGATGCCTGCGCTCTGCGCGGCCGGACGCGTGATCAGCACGCGCAGGCCGGATGTCACGTTCAGGCCTTTATCCCGAGGGCGCCGAGAATCTCTCTCGCACCGCGAGCCAGCAGGCGCTCGGCGAGCTGGGTGCCGAGTGCGGCGCCCTCGTCGGCCGCGCCCGAGATCTCGTCGCGAACGACGCGCGATCCGTCGGGTGCGCCGACCATGGCCTGCAGCCGGATCTGGTCCCCGCCGACGACCGCGTGGCCCGCCACCGGAACGGTGCAGGCGCCGCCGAGCCTTTCGTTGAGGGCACGTTCCGCCGCCAGCCGCGTGGCGGACGTCGTGTCGTGCAGGACGGCCAGCAGTTCGCGAGTACGTGTGTCGTCGGCGCGAGCCTCGATGCCGATGACGCCCTGCCCGATCGCGGGAATGAAACGCTGAACGTCGAGCGTCTCGCGGATCCGCTCCGCCAGGCCGAGCCGGCGCAGCCCGGCGCAGGCCAGCAGGATGGCGTCGAACTGGTCTTCGTCGAGCTTGCGCAGGCGCGTGCCGACGTTGCCGCGCAGCATGCCGATCTGCAGATCGGGACGAAGCGCCGCGAGTAGCGACTGCCGGCGCAGGCTGGCCGTGCCGACGCGTGCGCCCCGAGGTAGATCCGCGAGGCGGGCATGGCGATTGGAAACGAATGCATCGCGTGGATCCTCGCCTTCGAGGAACGCGACCAGCGCGAGGCCTTCGGGCTGGTGTACCGGCACGTCTTTCATGGAGTGCACGGCGAGATCGGCGCGATCTTCGAGCATGGCCTGCTCGAGCTCTTTGACGAACAAACCCTTCCCGCCGGAGGTGGAAAGCGAGGTACTCAAGAGCTGGTCGCCGCGCGTGGTCATCGGCACCAGCGCGACGTCCAGACCGGGGTGGGCGGCCTGCAGGCGCGCGCGGACATGTTCGGCCTGCCAGAGCGCGAGCGGCGATTCGCGGGTGGCGATCCTCAACATCTAGCGGGAACGCTGGCCGTGGCTCACGAGTTCTCGGTCAGGAACCGGCGGACTTCAGCGAGGCGGCGGCGCGATACCGGCAGCGGGTCGCTGGCGTGCTTCATCGTCAGCCAGTGCAGCTGCTCGCCGCCCCGGTCGCGCTCGAGGCCCGCGATGAAGCGCGTGGCAACCAGCGCCTTCCGGTGCACACGCAAGAACCAAGGAGCGAAATCCTCTTCGAGCGTCTTCAGCGACTCCTCGATCAGGACCTCGCCGTGCAAATGGCAGACGGTGGTGTATTTCTGGTCGGCCAGGAAATAGACGATGTCTTCGGCGGGAACCCGGACGAGGCCTTCGCGGGTGGTCGCGGTCACGAACTCACGCTTGGGCTTGACGTCGCTGCCGGCACCGCCACCTTTCGATTTCTGCGCACGCGTCGGACGGCGAGCGTTCTGCAGCGCCTCTTTGAGCTTCTCCAGGCGGATCGGCTTGAGCAGGTAGCCCGAGGCCTTGGCGTCGAACGCCGACAGGGCGTGTTCGGAGTAGGCCGTCGTGAAGATCACCGCGGGCGGCGGGTCGTATTCGGCCAGGCTGCGCGCGACGTGCAGCCCGTCGACGCCGCCCATGCGGATGTCGAGCAGCACCAGATCCGGCTCCTCGTTGTCGATCACGTCGAGCGCCGATTCGCCATCGGCCGCCTCGCCCACGATCTCGTAGCCAGGAAACTCCTGCAGCAGCCGCTTCAACCGCTCGCGGGCCAGCGCCTCGTCATCCACGATCACTACACGCATGGACAGGTCCTCATGACGTCTCTCCTCCCACCAGCAGGGATTTCTCCGGGATCGACAGACGCGCACGCCAGATGCCGTTGTCGGGACCCAGTTCAAGCCTACCGCGTTCACCGTAAATGAGGTTGAGGCGGCTCGCAATGTTGTCGATGGCGATCTGGTTGCCTCGTGTCTTCGAAGCTTCCGTCGGCGGCATCGGATTTTCCACCTCGACGATCAGGATCTGTTGCGCGGTGTAGATGTTGATGCGGATGACACCCTGCTCTTTGAGCTTCGAAACGCCGTGGTAGACGGCGTTCTCCACCAGCGGCTGGATGATCAGCATCGGCACCGGCCAGTTGAACAGGCTTTCCGGCACGTCCCACTTCACTTCCATCTTCTCGCCGAGGCGCGCCTTCTCGATGCGCAGGTAGGCGTTGCACACGCCGATCTCGTCGACCAGCGGAGCCATGCGGCCGGCCTTCTCGAGGCTGGCGCGGAAGACGTCCGCTAGATCCTCGACCATCAGTTCGGCCTCGGAGGGCCGGATCATGATCAGCGCGGCCAGGCTGTTCAGCGCATTGAAGAAGAAATGCGGGCGGATGCGCGCGGTGAGCGCCTGGAAGCGCGACTCGCCTTCCGCGTGCACCTGCTCCTGCCACTGGTGACGCGTCCAGAAATAGCGCAGGAGCATCAGCGAGACGATCGCTGCGATGCAGGTATGGCTCAGGATGAAGGTGACGCGTTGGGTCGTGGGATCGAGCACGCCGAAATTCGGATTGATGCCCATGTACCAGGCCACGTTGGACAGGATCATCACGATCAAGATCAGCGTGATCCAGCAGGCAAGGAAGACGACGCCGGGGCGCGCGACCGAGAAAAGCCGGCGCAAGCCGCAGAGCGCGGCGCCCCCGCAGAGGCCGATCCACTGCAGATACAAGGAGAGGAGTGCCAGACGCCGCAACAGGTCGGTGCTGGCGTCGGCGCTGGCCAGCGTGAAGCAGACGGCCACCAGTTCCATGACGACGGCCATGAACAGCAGCGCTGGACCGGAACAGAAGTCCGGGATCAGGCTGGGCGGCTTGGTCCTCTGTGGCTGGATACGCTTCATGGCGGCCAGTTTAGGCGCGCGGAGGTACGCGTGGCGCGGCCGGTGGAGCGGATAGAATCGGGCCCTGTCCTGTAACCAGATCCACGATGACCACCGGCGGAAACAGCAAGCTCTGGGGCGGAAGGTTCTCCGAATCCACCTCCAGTCTGATGGAAAGCTTCAGCGAGTCGGTGAGTTTCGACCGCAGGCTCTACAGGCAGGACATCGCCGGCAGTCAGGCGCACGCGCGCATGCTGGAGAAGGTCGGCGTGCTCGGTTCCGCCGATGCCAAGGCCATCGTGGAAGGGCTCGATGCCATCCGGGCCGAGATCGATGCCGGCCGCTTCGAGTGGAAGACCGAGCTCGAAGACGTGCACATGAACATCGAGTCCGAGCTGACCCGGCGCATCGGGGAAGCCGGCAAGCGCCTCCATACCGGGCGGTCGCGAAACGACCAGGTGGCGACCGACGTCCGCCTGTACCTTCGGGATGCGATCGACGAACTGCTCTCGGTCATCGATCGCCTGGCGCTGGCACTGCTCGATCTGGCCGAACGCGAGGCCGATACGGTGATGCCGGGGTTCACGCATCTGCAGGTCGCGCAGCCCGTGACGTTCGGGCATCACATGCTGGCTTGGCGCGAACAGATGCTGCGGGATCGCGCGCGACTGATCGACGCGCGCAAGCGGGTCAATGTTTTGCCACTGGGTTCCGCCGCGTTGGCCGGTACGGTATATCCGATCGACCGTGCGTTCGTGGCGCAGCAGCTGGGTTTCGACGGCGTCACGGAGAACTCGCTGGACGCGGTCAGCGATCGCGATTTCGCGATCGAGTTCTGCGCCTGCGCGAGCTTGGTGATGGTGCATCTGTCGCGCTGGAGCGAGGAGCTGATCCTGTGGTCGACGCCGATGTTCGGTTTCGTGAACCTACCGGATCGCTTCTGCACCGGCAGCTCGATCATGCCGCAGAAGAAGAATCCGGACGTGCCCGAGCTGGTGCGCGGC
>CAZXXM010000120.1:8278-8966 GCA_964644715.1 uncultured Salinisphaerales bacterium | reverse complement strand
TCGATCAGCACGGTGCCCGACGTCGGCGTCTGCACCCCGATGGGCCGCACGCCGCCCATCATCCTCAGGATCGTGGACTTTCCGCATCCCGAAGGCCCGAGCAGCATGTTGATGCTGGGCTCGTTGAACGCCAGGCTGATCTTGTCGCAGACGCGCGTGACGCCTTTGCCGTCCGGCTTCGGATACTCCTGGACGATGTCCTTGATCTCGACCGAAATGCTCATCGGGCCCGGTGTCCGGTAGCGTGGAATCCGCAGATCGTCATTGCTGCGTCTCCCAGGGGAACAGCTTGCGCTTGATCATCTGCATCACCTGGTAGGTGAGCAGCGCGAGCGCGATGATCACGATGATGCCGGCGAATACCTGGTCCATCGCGGAGAAACGCCTGGCGTTCTGGATCAACTGCCCGAGGCCTTCGCGCGCATTCACGTACTCGGCCACGGTGATGTAGGTCCACATCACCGAAGTGGCCACGATGACGCCGTCGGCGATGCGCGGCATCGCCATCGGCAGCACGGCCAGGCGCACGGACTCCCAGGGCGTGGCGCCGAGATCGCGGGCCGCGACCCAGTGCGACTGCGGTACCGCCTGCATCGCGTCGCGCACCATCGGAATCAGGTACACCACGGCGCCGACGAACAGGAAGACGACCTTCATCGATTCGCCGATGCCGAACCACATCACCATG
>CAZXXM010000120.1:0-8268 GCA_964644715.1 uncultured Salinisphaerales bacterium | reverse complement strand
CAGCAGCGCCACGACCGGTGCCGAGCGGAAGGGATCGACCAGCGGCGACAGCACCGCGTTGATGCGCGGGCTGGCCCCCATCATCACGCCGATCGGAATGCCGATCAGGATGGCCAGCGCGAACGCCGCCAGGATGCGACCGACCGACCACATCGTCGCCGTCAGCAGCAGGCTGCGCTGGCTCTCGGAGTCCCAGGCGAGATAGGCGAAAGCCTCGGCCACTTTCCACGGCGCCGGCAGCTTGTTCGGCCCGACCAGTTCGAGCGCAGCCGCTGCGGACCAGACACCCAGTACCAACAGGACGCTGCCGATTCCCAGACCCCGCCGCAGGCCGGGGCTCAGCGGCGTGTAGGGATTCCAGAGAGAACGATCGTCAGACATGGCTATCCGTTCGCGCCGCGGCCGCCGCCGTCATCGGGTGAAGACTGCGACACGCGTCGTGCGGTTGGTCGCGCGGCAGTCTTCGAGCGTCAGGTTGTCGCCGCTCGGGTTCCGCTCGTCGCAGATCGGACGATCCGGGCCATGACCCACGACCTTGAAGCGCGCGGGCGGGAAGTCCCACTGCTTGACCAGGTAATCGACGACCGCCTGCGCACGCGCTTCCGACAGCCGCATGTTGTTCTCACGCGCGCCGGTGGAGTCGGTATTGCCGGACACCTCGAAGTAGGCCGAGCCGTTGTTCTCGATGAACGGCACCATCTCCTCGTCGATGGTCTTCTCCGCGCGCTTGTTCAGCGAGGCCGCTCCGGTGGGGAAGCTGACGATGACCGGCTTGGTCACCTGCGGCGCGCTCTGCGACGCCTCTTCGCGCTGCGTTTCGGTGAACGTGAATTCCGGCTTCTCGGCCGCCTTCTGCGCAGCCTGATTCTGCGACAGCAGGCTCTTCACGAAACGATAGTCGAAAGAGTCCTGCGGATTGATCACCGGTGACGCGGGATTCGCCAGCGCGCCGGCGGCGCGATAGATGCCGTCGAAGCGACGGTAGACGCGTTCGTAGTGATTGGTCGCACCCGCCAGGCCCAGGATGCGGGCGTTGTCGTCCAGGCCCGTCCACACCACGTTCGCGAACAAGGATTTCACGAACGTCCGGCCTTCGTCCTTAGCCAGCAGAGAGAAGAATTCCTCGGTCTTGACCAACGCGTCGACGGCGTCGTCCGGGTTGGCGCGCGCGGCTTCCACGCCCTTCATCCAGCCGCCGACGAAGGCCTGGAACGCCGGCGCGTTCTCGGCCTTCTGCAGCGCGCGCTGATCGCAGACCATCACGTCGTAGATCAGGTTGGTGGCCGTCTTGGTCGAATAGACCACGTGCGCACCCGGAATCTTCTTGAGCGCGAGCGCCAGATCCGGATCCCACAGCGCGGCAGCGTCGACGTTGCCGCTTTCCAGCGCGGCGCGAACGCCGGCCGTGCCTTCCTCCGCATTGATGTAGACGTAGCGCACCGTCGCCTTCTTGCGCGCCGTCATCGAGGAATTGTCGATGGCATCGATCGTCATGCCGTCGCTGGGCGTGTACTGCAGCAGCGCCACGCTCTTGCCGGCGAGATCTTCGACGCGCTGGATCGATGGATCGCGCGCGATGATCGCGTCGCCGCCCTGCGTGTTGTCGACGATCATCACGGCGCGGCCGTCGTGACCGGCGTTGCGAAGATTGGGCTGTTCCTGGGCCCAGAAATCCGAGGTGCGCCACGCGCAGTGCGCGGTCCCCGATTCGAAGATCGTCGTCAGCGTCGGGATGTCGTCCTGGATGATCAGTTCGAGATTCAGCCCTTCCTTGGCGAAGATCGAGCCCGCTTGCGTCTTCAGCGACTTGCCGTTGGCGACGATCGCCGGCGCATAACCGTGGAAGCTGACGATGCTCACCTTGAGGGGGTTTCCTTCCGAGCCGAGGGGCCCGGACACCTTGCCCTGCTTGCGTTCGATCGGCGCCGCCATCGAGTCCGCGCCGCTCTTGTCCGAATCGGAGTCGCCTCCGCCGAAGGACGGCCACTTCGAGGCGGTCTGCTCGGTCTCGGCTCCGCCCTGCTTGCCGGCGAGCATGTCCTTCAATCCCAGGTGCCACACCGCGGCCGTGGCGCCGCCGAGGATCGTGATCGTGATGAGCCCTTTAGCGAGCGGAGTCAGGCGTGCCATGGTCGAATCCTCGGGATACCGCGATTTGATTTAGGGAGAACGGGGTGTGGCCGCAACGGGAGCCGGCGCAACGAAGGTGTCGAGCACTTCCTGCAGGCGCTGGATCTCGACGTCGAGGCGGGCCGATTCGCGAAGCGAGGCTTCCTGCGCGGATTTGACCTCGGCGCCCAGTGCCGCCTTTTCGGCGCTCGCCTTCTCGACTTCGCGTTGCATCAACGCCTCGAGATCGCCGATCTGCTGGCGGATGGCCGCCAGCGCATCCGCCTGGCGCTGCTCGCGCGCCTTCAACCGTTCCTGCGCGTGCGCGGCCTGACTGGTGGCCTGCTGGACCAGTAAGGCCTTGGTGTCGTTGAGCGCCTTGATCTTGCGGCTGGCGTCGAGCGCCGCGTCGTCGATGGTCCAGTTGTCGTCGGCGGCATCCATCGCCAGGACGGCCGCCTTGCGCACCGGCGGATCCATCGCGCGCAGGCCATCGAGCAGCTTGAGCAGCTTCTCCGCCGGGAATGGCGACGACGGCACGCCGCGTTCGGCGTAGAGGACCTCGAAAGAGCGGCTTTCCTCGATGCGGCTCTGCGATTCCGGCAGCACTTCGACCGACGCCACCGAGGGCTCCGACATCTCCGGGGGCACCTCGGCCAGGACCTCGGCTTCGAGATGGGCGGGCACGTCGGCGGCCGCCTCGGTCTCGACCAGCCCCGCTTTTTGAAGCACACGAAGGAACTTGCTCATGCACCCTCCCCGAAGGCAAGCCCGATCATAGGAAAACCCCTGCTTCTGCGCGACCGGCCACCGCGCATCAGGTCACAGCGCCGGCCCCCTCAGCGCTGGATGTTGCGACCGTAGAAGACTTCCATGATCTCGTGGTTGACGCGATCGCGGATGCGCTTGGCCTCGCGCGGCGGCAGCTCGGACACGCCCTCGCCGAACAGATAGGTGTCCAGGTCGAGCTCCTTGAGGCGCATCTTCGTATGGAAAATGCTCTCCTGGTAGACGTTTACGTCAACCATGTCGTAGCGGTCGCGGATGCCGCGGGAGATGAAGTTCTGGATCGAATCGATCTGGTGATCGATGAAGTGCTTCATGCCACGCACGTTGCGGGTGAAGCCGCGCACGCGGTAGTCCATCACCACGATGTCGCTCTCGAAGCTCTTGATCAGGTAGTTCAGCGCCTTGAGCGGCGAGATCTTGCCGCAGGTGGACACGTCGATGTCCGCCCGAAACGTGCTGATGCCCGAGTCCGGATGCGTCTCGGGATACGTGTGGACGGTGATGTGGCTCTTGTCGAGGTGGGTGACCACCGACTTCTTCTTGGCGCTCGGCGTGGGCAGGCCGTCGAGGTGGCCTTCCGAGATCAGCATCGTGACGCTGGCACCCTGCGGGTCGTAGTCCTGGCGGGCCACGTTCAGGATGTTGGCGCCGATGATGTGCGCGACCTCGGTCAGGATCGCGGTCAGGCGTTCGGCGTTGTAGGCCTCGTCGATGTACTCGATGTATTCGCGCGTGTGCTCCGCGCTGCGGGCGTAGCAGATGTCGTAGATGTTGAACGACAGCGACTTCGTCAGGTTGTTGAACCCGAGCAGCTTGAGCTTGGGATTGCTGGTGGGTTTGGCCAATCGGGTCTCCGGCGTCGACTAAAGCGCAGCACGCCCCGTGTGTCCGGGGCGTTTCAACGCCGAATTATGGACGAGGTTCGTGACGTTCGTGCGCAATGCCCGGCCGGGGTCAAGCGGCGGGGCGGATCTCGTAGGAGTGGGTGACGTTCACGCCGCCGCGCTTGAGCATGATCGAGGCCGAGCAGTACTTGTCCGCCGACAGGTCGACGGCCCGCTTCACCTGGTTCTCGTTGAGCCCGTCTCCGCTGATGACGAACTTGAGGTGGATGTCGGTGAACACCTTGGGTTCGGTCTCGGCGCGCTTGCCCTCCACCTCGACGAAGCAGTCCTTCACCGGCTGGCGCGCCTTTTTCAGGATGTGGATCACGTCCACCGCGGAGCAGGAGCCCACCGAGAGCAGCATCAGCTCCATCGGTCTGGCGCCGAGATTGCGTCCGCCGATTTCGGCCGGCCCGTCGATGACCACCGCATGGCTGCTGCCGGTTTCCCCGACGAATGCCGCGTTTTCCACCCACTTGATGCGCGCCTGCATGGTTTTCGTTCCGTAGGTTTTCTTGATGCCCGGACAATTGTGCTAGTTTCAGTGAAAACAAGGCACAAGCTATAGGCCTCGGGAGTGGGGGATGTTCCATAAGCCGGCCGTAAAGGAGTTCGTCGACTTTTCGCGCAAGCGGAGCTTCGGCCCCAAGCACAACATTCTCAACGCCGGAGACGAGCCGCGCTCGCTGTACCTGATCGTCGAAGGATCGGTGAGCGTGCTGACGAAGGAAGGCGACCGCGAAATGGTGCTGGCCTACCTGAATCCGGGCGAATTCTTCGGCGAAATGTGCCTGTTCCCGGAACAGCGCACACGCACGGCCATCGTGCGATCGCGCACCCCGATCCTGGTCGCCGAGATGGAGCTGGGCACCTTTCGCGAGTTCGTTCGCAAGCAGCCGGACATCATGCTCGAGGTCGCAGGGCAGCTGGCGGCGCGCCTGCGCGACACCAGCCGACGCCTGCGCGATCTGGCGTTCCTGGACGTCGCCGGCCGGCTGGCGCACGAGCTGCTCGAGCTCTGCCGCAAACCGGACGCGACGCTGAATCCGAAGGGGACCGTGATCAAGACCAGCCGCCAGGAGCTGGCGCGCATCGTCGGCTGCTCGCGTGAAATGGCCGGTCGCGTGCTCAAGAAGCTCGAAGAGGACGGCATGATCGCCAGCCAGGGCCGTTCGATTCTGGTGTTCAACCCGCCCTGAGCGGTCGAATGTAGCCCGGACGAAGTCCGGGGGTTGCGCCACCTAGAACGTGACTACCCGGACTTCGTCCGGGCTACTCGGCTACTCCGACGACCGCGCCGCGATCCAGGCGTCCACGTTCTGCTCGAGCAGATCCAGTGGCAGCGGGCCGCTGCCCAGTACCGTGTCGTGGAAACCCCGGATGTCGAAGCGCTTGCCGAGCTTTTCCTGCGCGCGCTTGCGCAGCTCCTGGATCTTGAGCTCGCCGATCTTGTAGGCCAGGGCCTGCGCCGGCATCGCGATGTAGCGATCCACCTCCACCGCGACCTCGTCGTCCGACATCGGCGCATTCGCCGCCATGTATTCGCGCGCCTTCCTGCGCGTCCAGCCCTTCGCGTGCAGGCCGGTGTCGACGACCAGCCGCACCGCGCGCCGCATCTCGAAGTTGAGCCGCCCGAATCGCGACCCCGCGTCCTGATACAGGCCCAGTTCGCCACCGAGCGACTCCGCGTACAGGCCCCAGCCCTCGACGAACGCCGTCAGCTCCAGCCCGTACTTGCGAAAATCAGGCAGGTCCGCCAGCTCGTTGGCGAGCGCGATCTGCAAGTGATGGCCCGGCACGGCCTCGTGTGCCGTCAGCGCTTCCATCTCCCAGCCCATTCGCGTTTCCGGCTTCCAGGTGTTGGCGTAGAAGTAGCCCGCACGGGCGCCGTCCGCGGACGGCGGGTAGTAATAGGCGGCGGGAGCCGAGGCCGCCGACAGGTCCGGTACCGCGCGCACGCCATACGGCGTGCGCGGCAGCTTGCCGAACAGCTTGGGCAGTTCCGGGTCGATGCGCTTGGCCAGCGCGCGGTAGGCGTCCAGCAGCGCCGTCCGTTCGCGATACTGGTAGCGCGGATTCCACGACAGCTTTTCCTTGAACCGCGCCGCGCTCCCGTGATGCCCGGCATCACGCATCACCTGGGTCATCTGGGCCTGGATCCGCGCCACCTCGGCCAGCCCCAGGTCGTGGATCTGATCGGGCGTCAGGCGGCTGCCGGTGTGATGCCGTATCAGCCAGGCATAGAACTCTGCGCCACGGGGCTGCGCCGACAAGCCCATGTCGCGGTCCGGGCAGGCCGGAATGTATTCCTTGACGAGAAAATCATTGAGCCGGCCCAGCGCCGGCACCACGGTATCGAGCACCGCGGACTGCGCGCCCAGATTCAACTGGGTGCGCACTTCCTCCGCCACCGACGCGGGATAGGTCTTGAACGGTGCGTAGAACGGGCTGTCCTCGGCGCGGGTCACCAGCTGGGGCGCGATCTGCGGCGGCACGCGCTCCATGACGATGCGCGGCCACATGCGCTTTTCGGCCATGCCGGTGCGCATCAGCGCAATCGTCTGGTCCACCAGCGTGTCGAAGGCCTGCAGCCGTGAAAGCCAGTTCTCGTAGTCCTGGATCGACTCGAACGGCGTGAACTCGATGATCTGCGCGATCAGCTGCACGCCGTCGAGCTGGTTGATCGGCATCAGGTCGGCCTTGAAGGCCTGGCCCTCGATCCGGTCTTCCAGATCGCGCTTGAACAGGTCGTAGTTGAGCTGCTCGGCCATCGGCAGCTTCGCGCGATCGATGGCACTCAGCCGGGACAGCGCAGCCCGGTCCTCCGACTCGTCGGTCTCGATCGCCCGGGGACTCAGATCGTCCCAGTGGTCGTTGTAACGGGCATCCCCGAGATACGTCGCCAGGATGGGACTGCGCGCCAGCCGGCGCTGCCAGGTCTGGTCCAGCAGCTCGCGCAGCGCTTGAGCCTGGGCCGGACGCGCGTCCCCGGCGACATGGCCCGCCGGCATCGCCGCCGGGGCCGCGGAAGGGGGCGCCGGATCGCCACAGGCTGCGAGATTCGCGAACAGGAAGGCCGCGCAGAGGGCGCTGGCGCGACGTACCGCTTTGCAGGCGTCGTGCGCCATTCCTACTCCAGGTTGAGCTTCTTCACCTTGTATCGAAGCTGGCGGAACGTGAGTCCCAGCAGAGCCGCCGCCTTCGTCTTGTTGTAACGCGTCTTTTCCAGCGCATCGCGAATCGCCTGCCGTTCCAGCTCTTCGACGCGATCGTCGAGACCCGAGGCAGCGTTCGAGCCCGCAGCAGGGATCGACGGATCGGCCGGCGCATCGGCCGACGTGGCACGCGCGTCAGGGACCGGCGCCGTCGCGCGAAGTTGCAGATCGTCCGCCAAAATCACGGTGCCGTCGCACAGGGTCAGCGCACGCTCGAGCATGTTCTCCAGCTCGCGCACGTTGCCGGGAAATTCGTAGCTCAGCAGCAGGCGCTGGGCGCCGTCGTCGAGCCGGGGCACCTTGTCGACACCGGTGGCCCTGCAGAGACGGACCAGCATGTGATTCGCGAGCATCGGGATGTCGGCACCGCGCGAACGCAGCGGCGGCGTCCGGACCTCGATGACGTTGACCCGGTAGTACAGGTCCTGGCGGAAGGCGCCCTTGGCGACCAGCTCGGCCAGATTCTTGTGCGTGGCGGAGATCAGCCGCACGTTCACGTGAATCTCGGCCTCGGCACCGACCGGCCGGATGGCCCGTTCCTGGATTGCGCGCAGCAGCTTGACCTGCATGTGCAGCGGAAGGTCCGCGATCTCGTCGAGGAACAGGGTTCCGCCTTCAGCAGCCTGAAACAGCCCGGCCTTGTCGCGCATCGCCCCGGTGAACGAACCCTTCAGATGACCGAAGAATTCGCTCTCCATCAGCTCGGACGGAATGGCGCCGCAATTGACCGGCACGAATGGCGCGGCCGCTCGCGGCGACTGGTCGTGGATCAGCCGGGCCACCAGCTCCTTGCCGGTTCCCGATTCTCCGTGGATGTGCACCGGCGCCTGGCTGCGCGCGAGGCGCTCGATCAGTTGGCGCAGCTTGACCACCGAATCGTGCGAGCCGAGCAGGCCGCCATCGTTGGCTTCGGGTTCGCCGGACGCTTCTTCGCCCATCCTCAGCGCCGTCTCGACCAGCTTGCGCAGCGCGCGCAGATCCACCGGCTTGGAGACAAAGTCGAAGGCGCCTGCCTTGAGGCTCTCCACCGCCGCCTGGGCATTGCCGTGCGCCGTGATCACCGCGATCGGCAGCCGGCTGTGCTCCGCCTGCACCAGGCGCACCAGGTCGATGCCGTTGCCGTCCGGCAGCCGCATGTCGGTGATGCAGAAATCGAAGGTGCGTTCCCTGAGCCATTGCCGGGCTTCCGCCAGATCCGCGGCGGCGCAGCACTTGATACCCATCCGGGACAGCGTGATCTCCAGCAGTTCGCGGATGTCCGCCTCGTCGTC
>CAZXXM010000119.1:3773-9140 GCA_964644715.1 uncultured Salinisphaerales bacterium | reverse complement strand
GTAGAGCGTGCGGCCGTCGGAGCCGCCGAGCATGCAGGCGTAGACGCCCATGTCGCCGGTCGACACCCGTTCCAGTTCGCGGCCGCCCTCGGCGACGCGCACGACGCAGTGGCGGATCGCGTCGGCCACCCAGACCGCGCCCTCGGCATCCAGGCACAGCCCGTCCGGTACCGAGACGGTGTCCGGGATCTCGCCGTGGAATTCGGTCGGCACGTCGCCCAGCCGCGCCCACACGCGCCGGCGCGACAGCGTGCCGTCGGCTGCGATGTCGAACGCGGAGAGCTGGCCGGCGAAGGACTCCGAGATGATCATCGTCCTGCCGTCGGCCGTGATGCCGGTGCCGTTGGGGAACATCAGGTCGTCCGCGGCGATGCTCGCGCGCCCGTCCGGATCGACGCGGATCAGGCAGGTCGTTTGCGCCGGTGCGCCGCTCATCAGGTCCCAGCCGAAATTGCCGACGTAGGCGCGGCCCTTCGCGTCCACGATCATGTCGTTGAGATGCCAGGGTGCGAGGTGCATCAGGTCGGCGTGCAGCACCAGTTCGCCGGAGTGCTCGCGGCGCAGGATCCTGCGATCGCGCATCGAGACGATCAGCGCGCGCCCGTCGGGCAGGAAGCCGAGGCCCGAGGGCTGCTGCGGCACGCGCGCCATCACTTCCTGCGTGCCGTCGTTCGAAATCGCCACGACCTCGTGCCGATAGAAGTCCGAGAGCCAGAGACGACCCTGGTGCCAGCGCGGGCACTCGAGATAGCTGAATCCTTCTGCAACGATCTCTATGCCCATTTCCGTCTCCGCCGATGGATGTGCGCCCGCGCCGTCCGATCTGTCGCTGCGGCGCTATCGCGTTCGATCGCATTCGGCCGGAATATCGCCAGGGCTGCCATGCGGGCGAGCCCGCACCACGGAAGAGGGAGCAACACGATGGCGATGAACTGGGACGTGCGGCAGATGCCCGCGCAGGCGGGCCGCATCGCGGTCGTGACCGGGGCCAGCAGCGGTCTCGGACTGGAGACGGCAGTGGCGCTCGCCAGTGCCGGAGCGAAGGTCGTCATGGCCTGCCGCAATCCGGCGAAGGCGGCCGATGCACTGGACCAGGTCAAGCGGCGCGCACCCAGCGCGGACGCCGAACTCATGGCGCTCGATCTGGCGGATCTCGCCTCGGTGCGCCGATTCGCGGCCGAGTTCTCGGCGCGTCATCCGCGGCTCGATCTGCTGATCAACAACGCCGGCGTGATGGCCGTTCCGTTCCAGAAGACCGCGGACGGCTTCGAGATGCAGATCGGCACCAACCATCTCGGTCACTTCGCGCTGACCGGCCTGCTGCTGGAGAAGCTGGCGGCGACGAAGGATGCGCGCATCGTGAACCTGGCGAGCCTGGCGCATCGATGGACGCGCGGCATGAATCTCGAGGACCCGAATTTCGAGCGCGCCCGGTACAACAAGTGGGATGCCTACGGGAAGAGCAAGCTGGCGAACCTGCTGTTCACGTTCGAACTGGTGCGCCGGCTGCAGGCCGCTTCCTCGGGCATCGTCGTGGCGGCGGCGCATCCCGGGTATTCGGCGACGAACCTGCAGTTCGTCGGTCCGCAGCAGGAGAACTCCTCGATCGGTCGCGCGATGATGAAGATCGGCAACCGCCTGTTCGGCCAGAGCGCCGCCATGGGCGCGCTGCCGACGCTGTACGCCGCGACCGCGCCGGACGTCGTTCCCGGCGATTACTACGGGCCGGGCGGGTTCCAGCAGATCGGCGGTTATCCGGTGAAGGTCGGATGCCGCAAAGCGGCACGCGATGTCGGGGTCGCGGCGCAGCTGTGGTCCGTCTCCGAGAAACTCACCGGCGTGACATTTCCGTAGCCCGGACGAAGTCCGGGATTCCCCTTTCTAGACCGCGCGACCCCGGACTTCGTCCGGGCTACTACTGGGGTGCGCCTTCGTTCTTCAGCGCTGCGAGGTCCGACAGGTCGAGCGACTTCACGCTCTTCTTGAGCTCGTCCATCTCGACGCCCTGCCCCTGCAACTTCACCAGGAAGCGGTCTGCGACGATCAGATCGTAGGTGCCGCTGCGGCTCGAGTTGTCCCACTGCTCGTGCACGCGCATGCCGCCGTCGTCGTAGACGCGTTCGTAACCCTGGTCCGATTCGCTCTCGGTCTGGACCATGGCCCAGCCGGCGAACATCGCCAGGCCGCTCATGCCGCCGGTGTCGGTGATCTCGAGTTCCAGCGAGCGCTCGCCGGAAGGATCGCGGTAGCTCCCCTTGCCGCTGGCGATCTGCATTCCCATCACCGTGTTGCGTTCCACGTTGTAGCTGCTGCGCGGCAGACCGCCGAGTTCCTCGGGCACGAAGGGCTTGATCTGTTCGGGCTTGAGCGCCTCGAACTTCTTCCCGTCGCCACCGCCGAACATCGTGCCCAGCGCTTCGCCGAGCGCCGCCTGCTGCGCGGACGAATCGTCGGTCTTGGCGGCGTCCTCCATCTTCTGGCCGGCCGCTTCCATGTTCTTGGCCATCTGCTCGAGCTTGCCGAGCGAACCCTCGTCGATCGTCACCTTGTTGCCGTTCCCGGTGTCGATCTCGATGCCGCTGCCCTGCGACAGCGCCCCCATGCTCGCCGCACCCCCGATGGCGCCGACGATCGAGGCGATCACGATGCCCAGCACGAAGGCGATCAGGAACACCACCACGGTGTAGCCGGTCGCCCGATCCGTCGGCGCGCGCATCGTGTTCGGCAGTCCGAGATAGAGCAGGTAGGCGCCGTAGATCGAGCCGGCCAATGCGATCAGCGCGCCCACCCACGGCAGCACGACCGCGATGCCGGCAACCCAGCTCGCGGTGCTCGCGTAGGCCGCGGTCTTCAGGGCCTGCACGGAATCCTTCTGGCCGCCGAACGTCGGGGCGAGCGCATCGATGATCAGCGCCAGCACGTAGACCGACACCAGCGACAGCGCGTAGGTCACGACCGCCTGCACCAGTCCCAGGCCGATACCGACGCGAAAGCTGACGCCGAAGATCGGAACGCCGGTGCCGATCAGGCTCATCTTCACGAAGCTCGCGATAGCGGGCAGCGCGGCGAGAATCAGAATGTAGCGCGTGTACAGGTCACGGACGGTGTCGGTCTCGGCGGCGATCAGCGGCCATTCCGTCTTCGGCGTGAGCAGGATGTTCCGGGCGCGGTCGAGGAGCGTGGCCATGTAGTTCTTCCGATGGGGGTCAGCGTGCGACGAGGCACGCCCGCGAGTCTAATACGGTGAAGTTTGCAGGCCGTGTACATCGAGGGCCGAGACGTGAACTGGATCATGCCGGGCATGGCAGGATTCACCGATGACCGTCTTCGATCGCCTCATCGCCGGACAGATTCCGGCGAGCTTCGTCTACCAGGACGCGTTGTGCGTCGCGTTCATGGACATCCATCCGATCGCGCGAGGCCACGTGCTGGTCGTCCCGCGGCAGTCGGTCGCCACGCTCGAAGAACTCGAGGCGCCGGTGCTGGCGCATTTATGGGAGACCGCGGTGCGCATCGGAGGCGCGCAGCGCCGCGCGCTGGGCAGTGCGGCGCAGCACTTCCTGGTCAACGACGGAAAGGACGCCAGCCAGAGCGTGCCGCACGTCCACATCCACGTGATTCCACGCTATCGCGGCGATCGCTATGGCACGGTGGCTCGCATGATCTGGCACCTCGCGACGCTGGCCGGGCCGCCGCGCGAACGTCCGGACGTCCGCCGCCGCATCGAAGAGGAATCGCGCGCCATCGCCGAGGCGCTGCGGGATTGAGGCGTCGGGTCGGCGTCTTCAGAGCAGGCGGCGGGCGCCCACCATGCGGCGCTGCCAGGCCGAGTTCAGCTGGCTGACGACGACTTCGCCTTGCTGGCTCGACGCGTGCAGGATGCGATCGCCGGGCAGGTAGACCGCCACGTGCAGGCCGCTGCGGCCCCAGCGGTAGAACAGCAGGTCGCCGGCGGCGAGGTCCTCGGAGTCGACCTCGCTGCCCTCGCGGATCATTTCGCGCGTGGTGCGCGGCACCTCGATGCCGGCGCTGCGGAACATCCGCTGTACCAGCGACGAGCAGTCGACCGCGTCCTCGCGATCCGCGCCGAAGACGTAGTCGGTGCCGATCAGGGCTTCGCCGCTGGCCAGCACCACTTCGCGGATCAGGCTGTCGGCGATGTCGTCCGAAAATCTCAGCGAGAGGCTCGGCTCCGAGGCTTGCATCGCCACGGTCTGCAGCGGCGCCAGTGCGAGCCGCTCCGAGAGCTGCAGGTCGGGCCCGTGCAGCCGGGCCTGGGCCGGTGAGAACGCCGCCCCCGCAAACAAGAGGAGCCCGAGTGCTCCGCGGCGGAAGAAATGGCGTGTGCTCATGGCGATCGTCCCCTGTTCGATCCGGCGTCGAGGGCGCCGGTCATCGCGTTGTGGGAGCCATGTTGGTTGGGGAATCGTCCTTGCGGCGCGACGATATGACCGTCGGCCGCGATCGGCGGAACTGAAGGTTTCGGCCTACCGTTCGACCGGTCGGGTCGACGCGCTGGTCGGTCCGGCCCGAGGCCCGACACGGGGCCTGCGCGCGTGACCGATAATTCGGCATGTCCTCCGTTCCCGCTTCGACGCCCGTACCGGCTCACGCCGCATATCCCCACTACCTCAGCGGCATCCTGCTCGCGTCGGTCGGCGCGGTTTTCTTCTCGGCCAAGGCGGTCGTCGCCAAGCTGCTGTACCGGGAGGGCATCGACGCGGTGACCCTGCTCGCGCTGCGCATGCTGCTGGCGACGCCGGTGTTCCTGCTGGTCGCACTGTGGACGAGCTTGCGTTCGCCGCGGTTGTCGCGGCGCGACCTGATGCGCGTGGCGATGCTCGGCGTGATCGGCTACTACGGGTCGAGCATCCTCGACTTCATCGGCCTGCAATACATCACCGCGGGCCTGGAGCGGCTGATCCTGTTCCTGACGCCGACCTTCGTGCTGCTGCTCGGCGTGTTCGTGTTCAAGCGCCAGGTGACCGGCCGGCAGTGGCTGTCGATGGGCTTCGCCTACGCCGGCATCGTGCTGGTGTTCTCGCACGACGTGTCGCTGGGCGGGCGCAACGTCGTGCTCGGTGCCGGCTTCGTGCTCGCCGCGGCGGTGCTGTACGCGATCTATCTGCTGTACTCCGGCGAGCTGATCCAGCGCGTCGGAACGCTGCGGCTGGTGGCACTGGCGATGAGCGTTTCATCGATCCTCAGCATCGGGCAGTACATGATCCTGCGCGAACCGGCCTCGCTGTTCCGGCAGAGCGTCGAGGTGTGGAGCCTGTCGGCGGTCAACGCCACGCTGTGCACGGTGGTGCCGGTGTTCGTGACGATGTTCGGCGTGGCGCGCGCCGGTGCCGGCAGCGCCGCGCA
>CAZXXM010000119.1:0-3763 GCA_964644715.1 uncultured Salinisphaerales bacterium | reverse complement strand
CCGGCATGATCGGGCCGATCTCCACCCTGTTCCTGGCGTGGTGGATCCTGGAAGAGCCGCTGACCGCGCTGCAGGGCGCGGGGACCGGTCTGGTGTTGATCGGCATCTATCTGTTGTCGGTGCGACGCGTGCCGGCCGTTGCAGCCTGACGCCTGTCGTAGCCCGGACGAAGTCCGGGGTCGCGCCATGTACTCGAGGGGAATCCCGGACTTCGTCCGGGCTACGGGAGCGACGGGGCGCGTCAGGACTTCTTCGCGGCCTTGGGCACGTAGGTCGATCCGCTGACCGCATCGACGTCGCCGGTCTCGATGGCGTTGACGCGCTTGAGCGCGAGCTCGGTGACCGACAGCGTCACCTCGACCTCGCGCAGCATCGCGGCGCGGTAGCTCGCGAGGCCCGCGCGTCCGGCGGGTGTCGTGGCCTTGGCGCCGTCGCCGGTCGCCGCGATCTGGGCCTGTGCACTGGCGACGATCGCCCGGCGCTTGGCCTGCCAGTCGAGGAACAGCGTGTTCCACTGCCGCAGGTCCTGCTCGGCCAATTCGTTGCGCTTGGGTTCCAGCGGCTGGTTCTGCGCGATGGCCGCGGGATCGGTACAGGGCGAGGGGCAGGGCTTCATCGCCTTGAGCAAGGTGCCGAGCTTTCCGGTCATCGCGGCGTGCAGCCAGCGCGCCCGCTTGCCGACCGCCGAGGCCGGGTCCTGCTTGCCGGAGTTGGCCTCGAGATAGTCGCTGTACGCCTTCAGTGCGATCTGCACTTCGGCCGGCTCGCCGGCGGTCGAAGATGGTGCGGTGCCGGGGGCAGGCGCGGTGCCGCCATTGAGCGCGGCGATGGCCGCGCGCTCGGCGTCGATCGCCTGCTTGAGCTGGACGTACTGCGGCGAGACGACCTTGCCGTCCTCGATCCAGCTCATCGCGGTGCCGACGTCGAGCGGCGGTGCGGGAACCTGGTCGAGCAGGGCGGCGAGCGAACTGGCGCGCGCCTCCACGACGGGAGCGCCCAGGCTCAGGACGGCGACGGCGATCAAGGTGAGGCGGTGACGGGGGGCATCCATGCTCGGCTCCGGTGCAGGTCCACGCAGCGCCGGGACGAGCCCGACTCTCGGACTGGCCTTCAGGAGCTGCGCTGCTCGCCGATGCCGCGAGGTTCCGGCTGCAAACTCCGAGCCATCAGGCCGCCGCCGCGGCCGGCCGCATGACGCGCGCCTCGCGGATCGGCAGGCAGAGCAGCGCGGCGAAGGCGGCCAGCACCATGTCCGCGATCCACATCCAGCCGTAGTCGCCGAAGCGCGAAATGGTGACGCCGCCGAGCCAGGCGCCGAAGAACGCGCCGGTCTGGTGCGACAGCAAGGTGAGGCCGAACAGCGTGGCGAGGTAGCGCGTGCCGAACAGCTTGCCCACCAGGCCCGCCGTCGGCGGCGTCGTCGCCAGCCAGCTCACGCCCAGCGCTGCGGCGAAGACGTAGAAGGTCAGCGGCGTACGCGGCGACACCAGGTAGATCGCGATGGCGATCGCCCGGCCCGCGTACATCCAGAACAGGATGCTGCGCATGCGCACGCGCGTGCCCAGCCAGCCGGCGCCGAGACTGCCGGCCACGTTGAACAACCCGATCAGCGCGATGGCCGTGGCCGACACGCCGGCCGGCAGTCCGCACAGCGCGACCTCGCCCGGCAGATGCGTCACCAGGAACGCGATGTGGACGCCGCAGGTGAAGTAGCTGGCGTGTATCAGCAGGTAGCTGCGGTCGCGCAACGCATGCCGCAGCTGCGCGCGCAGGCCCATCGACGAGGCATGGTCGGTCGCGGCCGAGGCCACGCCCTTGCCCAGCTTGCTGATCAGCGGGAGTCCCGCCAGCGCGCTGGCCGCCAGCGCCAGCATCGCGGACGCCCATCCGAACGCCGAGATCAGCGCCTGCGCCACCGGCGCGTACGCGAACTGTCCGAGCGAAGAGCCCGCGTTGATGAAACCGGCGGCAAACGAGCGGCGTTCCGGCGGCAGGTTCGCGCTGGTCGCGCCGATCAGGATCGAGAAGCCCGCCGCGCCCGCGCCGGCGGCGGAGATCACGCCCAGCGACAGCAGCAGCATCCACTGCGTGTCCGCGAGCGAAGCCAGGGCCATGCCGATGGACAGCAGCACCAGGCCGGCGGCAATCACCGGGCGCGAGCCGTGACTGTCGGCAATGGCGCCGAACACCGGCTGCACGGCGCCCCAGACGAACTGGCCGATCGCCAGCGCGAAGCTGATCGAGGCGATCGACATGCCGGTGCTTTCCTTGATCGGCACCACGAACAGGCCGAGCGTCTGCCGTGCCCCGGTGGTGATGAACAGGATGCCGGCGGCGCAGAGCATCAGCACCCACGCGGCGCGGGACGAGGGGTTGTGCGAAGTCATGCGCAAAGCGTGGCAGCTTGCGGGATGCGCCGCTACGCTTGCCGCTCTTCCATGGCCCCGGGCCTGGCAAACGGAGAGCCGAACATGACGACGCCGACTTTCACGCGACTCGACAAGACCGAAGAGGAGTGGCGCTCACTACTCACGCCCGCGCAGTTTCGCGTGCTGCGTTCGGAAGGCACCGAGGTCTGCGGCACCCATCCGTTCAACCGGGAGAAGCGCGCCGGCACCTTCGTCTGCGCCGGCTGCTTCCTGCCCTTGTTCGAATCCGGCACCAAGTTCGAGAGCGGAACCGGCTGGCCGAGTTTCTGGGACCCGATTCCGGGACGCCTCGAAACCAAGACCGACTACCACATCGGCTACGCGCGCACCGAGTATCACTGCGCGCGCTGCGGTGGCCACCAGGGTCACGTGTTCGAGGACGGTCCGCGGCCGACCGGGCTGCGCTACTGCAACAACGGCGAGGCGCTGACATTCGTGCCTCAGGGCGAGGCGCTGCCGGCGTTGCGGGAGTAGGCAGCGGCTGCCGGATTCGATAAAGGCATTGATCGCAAAGGACGCAAAGGGAAAAGAAAGCACGCAAAGGAAAGACGGATGGGGCAAGGCTCAGCCGGCATCCATCGTCACCATTGCGGGTCATCTTTCCGCTGCGCCCTTATCTTTTCCCTTCGCCGTCGCTGCTTTAGCCGCAGTGCCGTTGCCGTGAAAATCTTGCTACAAGGCGCCGTACATCGGCATAGATCCAGTCATTCCCAGAGAAACCATCAATGGAAGTGAAGAACGTAGGCGGCACGCCGGGTGGCCTGGGCGAGTTCGTGATCGGATTCGTGCTCGCGGCCGTGGGTTTCTATTTGCTGACGCAGCGGGTCCAGGTCACGACCGGCGGCTGGCAGTTGTGGGGCTACAACGCGTTCGGACTTTCGCTGCTGCCGTTCCTGCTCGGCGTGGGCCTGCTCGCGTTCAGCGGCCGGTCGTTCGTCGGCTGGCTGCTCACCGGCACGGGCCTGGCCATCATCGTCGCCGGCGTGCTGATGAACCTGAGCATCTACTTCCAGCGCACCAGCCTGTGGGACACCTTGCTGATGCTGGGCCTGCTCGCGTTCGGGCTGGGCTTCATGGCGCGCGCACTGCGCTCTCACGAACCGCGGCCAGCGACCCAGGATCCGCGCTGAGGCCGGCGTTCGCGTCGGGCGGCAGTTCGCGCACGCGGAGCACGCGCAGGCCGAGGAATTTCTTCCGCTCGCGCGCATAGGCGACCCAGCTCGGCTTGAGCACGGTTCCGCCGGACATCGAAGACGCCATTGCGAGGCCGCCTTCCGGCTGCGCGATCGCCACGTGCACGCTGTCCAGCCCCGCATCGCGGGCGACGAACGTCA
>CAZXXM010000118.1:3955-9165 GCA_964644715.1 uncultured Salinisphaerales bacterium | reverse complement strand
ACTGTTCCTTGAGCTTCTCGGCGTAGTAGGCCAGGTCCCAGGGCTGGAGCTGATCCGGGCCGCCGAGCGTTCGCGCGAAGTCGCGCAGCTCCTGCACCTCGGCGGCGGCACGGGTCTTGGAGCGCTTCGCCAGATCCAGCAGGAAGGTCTCCACCGCGTCCGGCGATTCCGCCATCTTGGTGGCCAGCGACAGCTCTGCGAAGTTCCGGAACCCGAGCAGCTGCGCCTCTTCGTGGCGCAGCGCGAGGATCTCGTCCATCAGCGGCGAGTTGTCGAACTGGCCCGCCTGCGGTCCCTGGTCCGACGCGCGCGTGGCATAGGCGGTGTACAGCTCGCGCCGCAGTTCGCGATCGTCGGCGTACGAGATCACGGCGTCGTAGCTCGGATAGTCCAGGGTCAGCAGCCAGCCTTCGAGATTCTTGGCCTTCGCCTTGGCGGCGGCCTGCTCGAGCGCCGCTTCGGACATGCCTTTCAGCGTCGCGCCGTCGGTGACGTGCTTCGACCAGGCCTGGACCGCGTCCATGACGTGCTCTTCGAACTTGGTCTGCAGTTCCGACAGCCGCAGCGAGATCTGCTTGAAGCGCTCCTTCTGGTCGGCCGGCAGCCCGATGCCGGAGAGCCGGAAATCGCGCAACGCGTCGCGCACGACCTTTTGCTGGATCTCGTTGAGCGCGGCGAAGCCCTTGGACTCCGACAAGGCCTTGTAGGCCTGGTACAGCGCCTCGGACTGCGACATCTCGAGGCTGTACTCGGTGACCTTCGGCAGGCCCGCGTTGAACGCCGCGCGCCATTCGGGCGTCGAGGTCACGCTGAACAGGTGCGACACCGGGCCCCAGGCGCGCGAAATGCGTTCGCCCAGATCCTCGAGCGGCTCGATCAGCGAGGCCCAGGTCGGCTCGGCGAGGTTCTTCAGCAGCGCATCCATCTGCGCGCGGTTGTCCGCGATGACCTGGTCGACGGCGGGCTCCGCCTGCTCCGGCTTGAACTCGGCGAAAGTGGGAAGCGCATTCAACGGACGGGCGGCCAGCAGCGGATTGGTCATGGGACGTCGACTCAAAAGGTTTCGCGAAGGACGATTCGAATATAGGGGTCGCAGGCGACCGTTCAAGGAAGGCTGCGCGCCACCAGCAGGAAGCTCACCGCGGCCCCGATCAAGGTCGCAACGACGATGCCGGCGATGCCGCTCCAGCGCATGCCGCGCGTCAGCTGGCGCTCGGTCTTGGTGGACAGGATGAACGGGCGGCCGTCGCGCGATTCGCGCAGTACGTGCAGGTCCGGCTGGATGCTGCGCTCGACGTGCTCGGCGCGAACCTCGTCGATCGCCGCCCGCCGCGCGACCTCCCATTCCGCGAGGTCGATCCTGCCGTCGCCGTTGGTGTCGAAGCGGCGCAGCAGCCGCGCCGGATCGCGCTTCCACTCGGCCAGGCGGTCGCCGACGTCGCGCACCTCGTCGTCGTCGCGCGAGGCGGTCTGGGTCTGGAACAGCCCCAGCGTGTACAGCCAGTCGCCACAGCGGACCAGCCGTTCGGTGTAGCGGAAATCGCCGAAACCGAACCAGCCCGTGTCCTTGCGATAGGCCATCGGCCGCGCCGAAACCCCGCGCCAGCTGCGCTTGACGCTCGGGATAACGGTGGCGCCGACCGGGTCGACGACGCACTGCCCGGTGCCGTCGTCGATCAGGAACAGGTCGTCCGACGTGGCGCGCTCGATGGTCACCCACTCCCGGCTCGAATGTCCGCCGCGCTGCTCGACGCGCCGCTGCTGGACGACGTACGACCACCAGCAGCACCGCTCGTTGGACAGCGGTGAACGGATCTCGGGCCCCGGCAGCAGACGCCCGTGCCCATGGAATTCCACGTAACCCTGCGCTGCCGACCGGATCCGCGACGTCGGCAGGTCCTCCAGCAGGCGCGCGCGGCGCAGCTGCACGAAACCAAACACGAGGGCCGCGGCGCCGAGCAGGCCCGACAGCGCCACCATCGTCCAGAACTCACCGCTTTCGGCCTGCGCCAGCGCGGTCAGAAACCTCGTCGGTGACCCCAAGCGCGCCCGCTCCTACTTGCGCGGCTTGAGGCCGAACAGGCCGCCCAGGCGGTTGGCCAGCACATCGGTGCTGCGATTCACGGCGCCGGCGTACTGCTCCATCATCGTGCCCGTCTGGGTCTCGCGCAGCGCGTCCTGGAAGCCGAGCTTCACCTGCTCGCGCAGCGCGGGCAGCAGCTCGGTGCCGGCGGCCAGCACACCGGATTTCACGCGCTCCTCGAACTCGGACTGGATTTCGCCGAGCATCTTCTGCATCTCGGTCCCTAGCCGCCGCCGGTAGAAGGCGTAGGCGATGCCCCAGGTCAACAGCGCCGACAGCAGCGCCGTGAGCGCCGCCTGCAATCCCATCGCGACCATGATCGTCTCCCTGTGCCGCTGTTGCGCCCGAACCCCTCAGGCGTAATGCGCCGCGGCCTTCACCACCCGATGGCCGTCGGTATCGAAGAAGAACACCTCGGCGGCCATGCCGCGCGCGCCGCGGTAGTACAAGGTCAGGCTGTGCGCCCCGACCAAGGTCGACACGAGCTGGAAATGGAGATCCGGCATGCGGGCGAGTGCCAGCTTCCAGTACGCGCCGACGGCGGCCTTCCCCTTCAGCGTGCCGCTGGCTTCGCCGGCGATCTGCGCGATGTACGGCGAGGACATCTCGAAGTCCTCGGCGTAGTGCGACAGGATGCGATCGAGATCGTGGCTGTTCCAGGCGGCGATCCACTCGCGGGCGAATTCGTCGGCGAATTCCCGGGTGATCATCGAATGCTCTCCGGCCGCTTCGCGGACGCCCCTTCGAACAGGCCGCGGACGTCGACGTCGCGGAGCTCGGCCTCGTCGAACTCCAGCAGTTCCGCGGCCTTGAAGCCCGCCATGCGGGCGACGATCACGTCCGGAAACTGCTCGATGCGCACGTTGTTCACGTTCACGCTCTCGTTGTAGAACTCGCGGCGGTCGGCGATGGCGTTCTCCAGCGCCGTGATACGTCCGAGCAGGGTCTGCAGCGACTGGTTGGCGCGCAACTCGGGATACGCCTCGACCGTTGCCATGATGCTGCCCAGCCCCGAGCGCAGCAGGCTTTCGGCGGCGCCCACGCCTTTCACGTCTCCCTTGTCCATCGCGGCCTTGGCGCCGGCGCGCGCGGCGATGACCCGCTCCAGCGTTCCGGACTCGAACTGCATGTGCTGCCGGCACACCTCGACCAGCTTGGGCAGCTCCTCATGGCGCTGCTTGAGCAGCACGTCGATGTTGCTCCAGGCCTTGGAAACGCCGTGCTTGAGCACGACCAGGCCGTTGTAGACGATGACGGCGTACGTCAGCACGACGACGGCGAGGACGAGGAAGACGTAGGAAGACATGCGGGCTCCGGTGGCGCCACGAGTCTAGCCCGCCTCCCCGCGGTCTTGTTCAGCTCAGGTCCTCCTGCCTGCGGCAGCGTACGGAACCTGCGTACGGGCTCGCGGCACCGACGTCGACCGTAATGTAGGCAGCGTCTCCGGATGCGGGAGGCCCCCTGCCCTGCGGTAACATTCGTGCTGCAGTGCGGTCCAAGCGCTGCCCCGTGTCCACCAGAGGATTTCCACCCGTGCGGCTCCTTCTCACCGGCCTGACGGCCCTGTTGCTTCTCGTCGGTTGCACCGGCGCCGGCACGCTCAATGCGCTGACCCCGACCCGTGGCTACGACGTGGCCGCGAACGTGATCTACGACCAGGGCAAGAACCTGAGGCTGGACATCTATTCGCCGCAGCAGGTCCAGAACGCTCCGGTCGTTGTGTTCTTCTTCGGCGGGCGCTGGAGCGAGGGCCGCAAGGAAGACTACAAATTCGTCGGCGAAGCCCTGGTTTCCCGTGGTTTCGTCGCGGTCGTGGCCGACTACCGGCTGTATCCGCA
Organism: uncultured Salinisphaerales bacterium; assembly: GCA_964644715.1. Taxonomy (GTDB): domain Bacteria; phylum Pseudomonadota; class Gammaproteobacteria; order Nevskiales; family Nevskiaceae; genus Panacagrimonas. Next base: position 5,244 of record CAZXXM010000118.1, on the reverse strand, counting down.
GGTGCGGTTCCCGGAATTCGTCGACGACGGCGCGCGCGCCGTGGCCTGGGCGCACGCCAACATCGCCACCTACGGCGGCAGCCCCGACAAGATCTTCGTCATGGGCCATTCCTCGGGCGCCCACATCGCCGCGATGCTGGCCATCAAGGACGAGTTCCTGGTCCGCGCCGGCGGTTCGCGCGCCTGGCTGCGCGGCATGATCGGCCTGGCCGGTCCCTACGATTTCATGCCGATCACGGACCCGACCTTGCGCGACGTCTTCGCGCCACCGGAGAAGTTCGAGCAGTCCCAGCCGATCCTGTACGCCGAGGGCGACAACCCGCCGATCCTGCTGATGCACGGCGAGGACGACGAGATCGTCTGGGTGAAGAACACGCGCAGCTTCGCTGCGGCGATCAAGAAGGCCGGCGGGGCGATCGAGACCGTGATCTATCCCAAGATGAGCCACCGCATGATCATCGCCTCGCTGTCCAAGCCGCTACGCGGACAGACCGACGTGCTCGGGCACGTGTCCGAGTTCGTCACCCGCTGGTCCAACGCGCCGCGGACGGCCGACCGGCCGCCGTCGCAAGACGGCGTGCAGGGCATTCCGATGCCGCTCGATTAGGCGCGCGGCGACCCGGCGACGTGATCCGCCCCTTCGAGAAAATCCTGCCGACGCTCGGCCGCGGCGCCTACGTCGACGAGCAGGCCTGCGTGATCGGCGACGTGGTGCTGGGCGAGGACGCCTCGGTGTGGCCGTTCGCCGTCGTGCGCGGCGACGTCAACCGCATCCGCATCGGCGCGCGCACCAACGTGCAGGACAACTCCGTGCTGCACGTGACGCACGACGGCCCCTACTCGCCCGGCGGCGTGCCCCTGATCATCGGCGACGACGTCACGATCGGCCACGGCGTGATCCTGCATGCCTGCACCGTCGGCAACCGCGTGCTGGTGGGCATGGGCACCAAGGTGCTGGACCAGGCGGTGATCGAGGACGACGTCTTCATCGCCGCCGGCAGCCTGGTCACGCCGGGCAAGCTGTTCAAGAGCGGCTGGCTGTACGGCGGCCAGCCCGCGAAGCCGATGCGTGAACTGCGGCCCCGCGAAATCGAAAACCTGAAGTACTCCGCCGGGCATTACGTGCGGATCAAGAATCGCTACCTCGCCGGCGCCTGAGGCGACGGCTTCCTCCTTCCCCGTTCTTCTCCCGGAATCCCGATGCCGACCCTCGTCCTGCTGCGCCACGGCCAGAGCCAATGGAATCTCGACAACCGCTTCACCGGCTGGGTGGACGTGGACATCACCGA
>CAZXXM010000118.1:0-3855 GCA_964644715.1 uncultured Salinisphaerales bacterium | reverse complement strand
CAGGTGAAGATCTGGCGCCGCAGCTACGACGTCCCGCCACCGGCGATGGACCTGAAGGACCCGGGTCACCCGGCCAACGACGTGCGCTACGCCAAGCTCGACGTGAACGCGCTGCCCGGCACCGAGTCACTGGCGACGACGCTCGACCGCGTGCTGCCGTACTGGCACGACGCCATCGCGCCCCAGCTCAAGGCCCGGCAGAAGGTGCTGGTCACCGCGCACGGCAACTCGCTGCGCGCCTTGTACAAGTATCTCAACGGCGTGTCGGAAGCGGAGATCCTGGAGATCAACATCCCGACCGGCATTCCGCTGCTGTTCGACCTCGACGATGCGCTGAGGGTGAAGAGCTTCCGCTACCTCGGCGACCCCGAAGCCGCCAAGCGTGCCGCCGAGGCCGTGGCCAACCAGGCCAAGGCCGGCAAGCACTGAATGCCGGCGTCGCCGCCGCGCATAAAAAAGCTTGCTGTCCAATCTGCGGGGATTCGTCGGTGCGCAAAAGACCGTCGCTGCGGTAGATGCGGGGTTTCGAACCCGCGGAAGAAAAACCTTTGACGCAAAGGTCGCAAAGGAAAAGAAAGAGCGCGAAGAGATACGGAAAACGGCAGGTGAAACCGCCGTTTCCATCATGCAGACGCCTTTGCATCACTTCTTTGCTTTTTCCATGGCGTCCTCTCTTTTCCTTTGCGCCCTTTGCGCTGAACGCTTTTACCGCCCGTCCGAATCCAAATCCCCGCCAACCGGCGAAGAACCAAAAAAAGCGGGCCTTGCGGCCCGCTTTTTCGTTGGCGCCGACGTGACTACTTCTTCTTCACGATCAGGCCATAGACCACCAGCACCAGGATCGCGCCGATGACCGCGCCGACGAACCCGGCCGCCTGGCCCTTTGCGTACAGGCCCAGCGCCTGTCCCAGGTACGTCGCCGCGAAAGCGCCGACGATGCCCAGGATCGACGTCATGATGATCCCCATGCTGTCGTCGCCGGGCTTCAGGAAACGGGCGATCAGGCCTGCGAAGAATCCAATGATCAGCGTGCCGATGATGCCGGTGATCGTCATGTCAGCTCTCCTTCGGTATTCGTGAGTGGTCTTGGCGAATGCATCTCACAGGGTGCGAATGAAGACCGGCTGAATCTGCGCACCGCACCCGAAGCCCGGACGAAGTCCGGGATGTCGAGGCCGCTGTCAAATGAAGCTCCCTCTCCCCGCGCCAGCGGGGAGAGGGAGTAAGTGAAGCCTTGTTGGGGTCACTCGATGCGCCACTCGATTCCGGCCACGACGCTGGCTCCGGGTAGCGGCACGGAATCCTTGATGAAGGACGTGTGCCGGCGTGCTTCCTCGTCGAGCAGATTGCGACCGCGCAGGAACAGCATCACCTCGCCAGCCGGCGTCGGGATCGTGTAATCGGCATCGATGCCGAGCAGCGAATAACCGTCGGTCTCGGTCTCCAGCGAGGCGATGCGATCCTGCTTCTGCACGCGCGTGAGGTCCACGCTCGCACTCCAGGGTCCGCGATGCCCGTGCAGGCCGGCGCCGAAACGTGCCGGCGTGATGCGCGGCAGATCACCGCCCCCGTCGATGCGTCCACGCGCCATGTCGCCGAACACGCGCGCGCGCCACTCGGTGCCGACTGCGCTCCACGCGTAGCCGAGCTCGCCTTCGGCTCCCCAGAAGCGCGCATCGGCGGCGACGTAGTCGAGCAGCAGCAGATCGCCGTCCGGATCGAAGTTGCCTTCCTCGTCGACCCGATCGGCCTCGCCGTCCGAGGCCGCGGTCCCGCTTCCGTCCGCGTTCAGACCGGCATCGACCTCCTGCTGATACTTGTAGCGCCCGATGCGCTGCGTATAGAGATTGACGCGCCAGCTCAAGGCATCACCGTGACGGTCCAGGCTCACCTCGTAGTTGTGCGCACGCTCCAGATCGAAGCGATCGTCGCCGCGCTCGAAGCTGCCCGTCGCCAGGTGCGGACCGAACGAATACAGCTCCTCGGTCACGGGCGAGCGTTCCGAGCGCGTCGCGTAGAACTTCAGGTGGTAGTTCTCGTTGAGTTCGAACAGGGCACCGCCGGAGAACGACAGCGGATTGAACTCGCGGCCGCGGATCGAAGAATCGTCCGGCCGGTTGGTGTCGCGATCGGAACGCACGCCGAACTCCAGGCCGCCGAAGGACGTCGGCGCCCGCTCGATCAGAAAGACGCCGAGCGAGCGCGTCTCGGTGGACGGCACGAAGGCCTCCTCGCCGATGGCCTCGAACTCGCGATCGCGCCGCTGCACGCCGAGCACGCCGCGGATGCCGGCGAACGGCGCATGCACGGCCTCGATGCGGCCCTCGGTCTGATCGTTGTGGAAGACCGTGCCGGGTTCGCCCGGCGCCTCGAACTCGGTGTGCTCGTAGTCGCCTCGCGCCGCGCGCACGCGGATCGAGTCCAGACCGTTGAACGGCTCGAGCCAACGGCCCTCGACATCCACGCGGTCCTGCTCCATGTCGATGAATGCGGTCTCTTCCACCGGCAGGCCGTACTGCGTCTCGTAGCGCGACACGCTCGCCGCCAGCGATCCGCGATCCCAGACCCCGGCCGCGGACAGCGAGCCGGACTTCTTCTCGACATCGCTGTTGAGCAGGGTGTTGCGATGACCGCTGCCATCGACCGCGCTGTTGCCGGGGATGTCGTAGTCGCCGACGTCGAGCCAGGACCCGTCCACGCCGAGCTGGATGTTGCCGAAGCCATAGGCGGCGCGACCGGCGACCGCGCGCTCGTCACCGTTGCTGCCGTAGCTCCCGCGCAGGCTGGAGCGCACACCGTCTTCGACCTGCGACGGCAGACGCCCGTCGACGACGTTGACGACGCCGGCCGAGGCGCTGCTGCCATACAGCAAGGTGGCGGGCCCTTTCAGGATCTCGATCTGCTCGGCGTGCGCGGGATCGATGCTGACGTCGTGGTCGGCGCTGACGTCCGAGGCATCCATCGAGGAGATGCCGTTCTCCAGCATCAGTACGCGCGGCCCGGCCTGGCCGCGAATCACCGGACGTCCGGCGCCACGTCCGAAGTCGGTCGTAGAGACGCCCAGCTCGTGCTCCAGCGTCTCGCCCAGGGTGGCGCCGCGGCGACGCTCGAGTTCTTCGCCGGACAGGATCTCGGTGGGCTGGACCAGCTGGTCCACGGTGCGCGCGAACGGATCCGCGGTGATGACGATCGTCTCGACCTCGGCCGGATCGACCGGCGGCGGCGGTGCGGCCGGATCAGCTGCCGTGTCGGCGGACTCGGCGGGAAATGGGAGCGCAAGCAGCAACGGCGACAGGAGCGCGACCGCGAACGCGGTGCGCCGGTGGGAAACAGGCATTTTGAAAATCCTCGCAAGACAGGAACGGCGAGCCCTTCGAACGGGCGCGCATCGGGTTCACGGCGGCGACGAGCGACGGCGTCCCGGGGCGGAGCCCGGAACGGAGGTGCTCAGGCGAGGACGGCGGGAGGTCCGCGAACGCGGATCGGGGAACGGCGCGCGAGGCGCGCGGCAGGCACCTGGAGCGGTGCGAAGAAGCAGACGATGGCCGCCAGCACCAGCGCGGCGACGACGCTCACCAGGCCGCCGCCCGCACTGCCGCTGAAGGCGCAGATGGCGCAGGCGTCGGGATGCTTGACCGTGCCCGCGTGGTTCGGATCGTGCGACGCGGCCATCCACAGCCCGAACAACAGGCTGGCGATGAGGACCCACGGTGTCAGGGCGCGACGCGGCATCGGCGAAGTGTAGCCGCGCGGCTTCAATCCGACATCAGGCCGCGCTCGCGCAGCCAGGCCTGCGCATCCTCGCTGTCCTGCTCGAACCAGGCGCGTGCAGAGCCCAGGATGAAGGTATAGCCC
>CAZXXM010000117.1:0-9167 GCA_964644715.1 uncultured Salinisphaerales bacterium | reverse complement strand
CCCACCTTGACCCGGGCCTTCGGCTGGCCGGAGTTCGGCGGCCAGCTCGGCGGCCGCCTGCCAGGCCTGACCTTGAAGGATGGCGAACTGACCTTGAACGGCGCACTGACCGCACGCGCCTTCGATGGAGAAGTGACCGTCGACGGACTGCGCGTCCTCGATGCCTTCGGTCGCGTGCCGCGCGTGGAGGCCGACATCCGGCTGCGCAACCTGGATCTCGCGGCCGTCACCGGTGCGTTCTCGTTCGGCCGCATCGAAGGGCGTCTGGACGGCGACGTGCAGGATCTTCGCCTGCTCAGCTGGCAGCCGATCTCGTTCAAGGCGCGGCTGGGCACGCCGAAGAACGACACCTCGCGCCATCGCATCTCCCAGCGCGCCATCGACAACATCTCCTCGATCGGCGGCGGCCCCACCGGCGTTCTGTCGCGCGGCGCTCTGCGATTCTTCAAGGAATTCGCGTACGACCGCATCGGCTGGAGCTGCGTGCTGGCCAAGGGGGTCTGCGTCATGGACGGCATCGAGCCGGCCAAGAACGACGGCTATGTGCTGGTGAAGGGCAGGCTGGTCCCCCGTATCGACGTCGTCGGCTATTCGCGACACGTCGACTGGAACACCTTCATCACGCAGCTCAAGGACGCACGCGATACCGACAAGATCCAGGTGCGTTGACCCTGCACCGCCGTAACCCCCGACGCAGTCCGGGCTACGGCGGTTTTTCTGGCGATAGAGGCTTGCCTGGCAGAATCGGCGGGCGGACCGGATAGAATCGCCCCATGTCCAATACCCTCACCCGCGGCGTTCGCATCGTGGCCCAGCCGCGGTACGTGCCCGACCAGTCCGATCCGGCAGCGCGCCGGTACTTCTTCTCGTATCACATCACCATCCGCAACGAGAGCGAGAACACCGTGCAGCTGGTGTCGCGCCACTGGGTAATCACCAACGGCGAGGGGAAGGTCGAGGAGGTTCGAGGACCCGGCGTCGTCGGTCACCAGCCGGTTCTCGCGGCGGGCGAGGCCTTCGAGTACACCAGCGCCTGTCCGCTGGATACGCCGGTGGGTACGATGCACGGCGAGTTCACCATGATCCTGGCCGATACCCGCGAGGCCTTCGATGCGCGCATCGTGCCGTTCCGGCTTGCGGTGCCCAACGCGCTGAACTGACGCCGCGACCCGTTACAGGGTCAGTTCACCTCGAAGCGCATGCGGGCGATCAGCTGCCCCTGCGGCGTGCGCAGATCGACGCGCCAGTTGCCGCGCGAATCTTCCGGGAAATTCTGCTTGCGGCTGTAAGTGCGGAACCCGGCTTCACGGCCACCGGAAATCTGCGCGGGAATCCGATCGACCAGCTCTCCTTCGCGATGCCAGTCGAACACCACGGCCTGTGAAAGTCCGGTCGGGGCCCGCACGGCGACGAAGGCGATACCACCGCTCAGGTGCAGGGCACCGGTGCCGAACACCTTGATCGGGTAGCCGGGCTGCAGCCCGTCGATGCGGTCGGTGATGCGCGCCTCGCGCACCCACAGGCCGGCCGGCGGGATCGCCGCCCGCGAGGCCCACATCAGCGGGAACGCCGCGGCGAGCGCGGCGCATCCGAGCAATCGCATCCTGTGATTCGGCGCTGCGATCAGCATGCGCGGCAGGCTCAACACCAAGCTGCCCGCGGTGATCGCGAGCGACAGGGGCAATGCGCGATCCAGCGGCAGATGCAAGGCGACCGGAAGCACCACCAGCGCGGCGATCATCGTGCAGTAGGCGTGCAGCGCCGCGGACAAGCCCGCATGCGGCGCGATGCGATGCAGGTAGATGGGGTCCAGCGAAACCAGGATCGCGATGATCGCGGCGATGCCGACGAAGAGCATCTGTCCAGGCTCCAGCACCATCGCACCGAACAGGAACGGCAACGCGAAGAACAGGATCTCCTGCTGGATCTGCTGCGTCACGAAACGCACGGCGCTGATGCTCAGCCGCCCGTTCGAGCGCGCCACGACCCAGCGGCCGATCAGGTTCTCGGCGAACAGCCAGGGCCAGCCGAGCAGGGCGATCACCGCGATGCCGCGAGCCAGGCCCTCACCGCGCTGGAACAGGAAGAAACTGACCCAGCCGATCGAAAAGCTCAGCGTCGGCATCAGCCAGGGGTAGCGATCGAGAAATCGGTTCGCCGCCTGCAGGCGGGCATCGAATCTCGATAGTGCGGCGGCCCGTTTGGACGGCACACGCAGCTCGGACCGCGGCGGCACGATGGCATCGGGCGCAGCAGGAGTGGCGGGCGAGGGAGGCACGACGATCCGCGTGACGTCGTCGTCGGGCATCAGCGCCAGTTCGAACACGGGCTCGACCGGTGGCCGGAACAAGGGGCCCGCGGGTTCCGGATCGGGTATCCGGGACGAGGGCGGTTCGATCAGGTCGGCGCGGGGTTCCGTCGGCGTGCGCGAGGTACGCCGCTCGGATCCGAGCGGCGGCGCGAAGAGGGTCGCATCTGCCGCCGGACGCGCCGGCTCAAGCGTCGGCATCGCACGCGGGGTGCCGATGGCCGGCTCCAGGACCGGTGCCGTTTCCGCCGTGCCGGGCAATTCGATTCGCGACGGGTCGGGCAGTGCGCTCGCCGAGGTCGTCCCGGCAGACAGCTCGGGCGCAGGCGCGGTCTTCGATACCGGATCGAGGCGGATCGTCGGCAGGTCGGACTCGTCACGATCCAGCACCGGTTCCATGCGCGACGTGCCTGCCGTTCGGCTCGGAATCAGCGACGGAGCGGGCGGCACACGGGGCTTCATGCGGTGCATGAAACGGTGACATCATGGGGTTTCACGAGAATCGGGCACGCCGAGGACGAAAACTTCGCCGAGTTTCGTGCGGCTAGCTGAATACCAGCTTTGCGAACCCGCTTCGCCCCGCCTGCGTACGCGATGACCCCGCTCCAAACCGCTGGAGCGGGAGGCCGGCTACCAGTGTTCGCCCTTGAACACGTTGGCGAAGACCATCTGCTCGATGCTCGGCTTCTGGCCTTCCTTGCGTCCCTTCGCCGCCGAAGACGAGGGGAACAGCTGGAAGCCCTTCGACAGAATGTAGTCGTTGACCTTCGGCCACAGCGCGTACGAGATCGAAGCCGCCGTGCCCAGCGTCGTTGCGATCGACTTGGGCCGATCGACGATCGCCTTGACGACCGTGTTGGCTGCATCGTCCGGACTCCATGTCGGCACGTAGTCGTAGATCTTGGTCGGCGCGATCATCGGGGTGCGCACCAGCGGCATGTAGATCGCGGTGGTGTGGATGTTGTGCGCACGCACCTCGGCCGACAGGCAGCGCGTGAATGCATCGAGCGCGGACTTGCTGGCGACGTACGCGGAGAAGCGCGCGGCGTTCGCGAGCACACCGATCGAACTGACGTTGATGATCTGCCCGCTCTTGCGCTTGGCCATTCCCGGCAGCAGCGCCAGGATCAGGCGCACGGCGCCAAAATAGTTGAGCTGCATCGTGCGCTCGAAATCGTGAAAGCGCGTCGTCGACTCCATGACGCCCCGGCGGATCGAACGGCCGGCGTTGTTGATCAGGATGTCCACGTGACCGAAGTCGCGCAGGACTTCCTGGGCCATGCGGTCGATGTCCTTCATGTCCGCCAGGTCGCAGGGATAGACGTGCGCCTCACCACCGGCCTTCTCGATGATCGCTCGCGTCTCGTCGAGTTTCTCCTTCGTTCGCGCGACGAGGATGACCTTCGCCCCGGCCGCCGCGAGCTTCTTCGAGGTGTTGAAGCCGATGCCGCTCGAAGCGCCGGTGACGAGCACGACCTTGCCCGAAAGCTTCTGCATCTGGCGCGGCGTGATCTTGACCTTCAGATCGAGGAACAGCTCCCAGTACTGCCAGAGCTTCTCGACGTAATCACGGATGTCGGGGCAGCGGACCTCGGTGTCCTTCAGCGCGGCGCGCGCCTGGCGATCATCGAAAACGGCCTGGTTGAAGGCATAGCCCAGTACCGAGAGCGGGACGCCGATCGCGTCGGCGATCTGCTTCTTCGTCCTTTCGGGAACTGCTTTCTGAAGCCGCTTGGCCAGCGGCTTGATGGCGCGCGGCACTCGCGGGATCGGAATGCGCTTGCCGAACTCGGGGCCGTGCGCCGCCTCGAGAAAGGCCTGCAGCAGGTCACCGACGCTCGGCGAATTCGACTGCATCAGGTGGAAGCATTTGCCGTCGAGTCCGGGCTTGTGCGCGATCGCGTCCATCGCGCGGGCCACGTAGTCGACCGGTGCGATCGCGACCTTGCCGCCGTCGATGCCCAGCAGCGGCAGCCACTTCGGCACGCGGTAGCTGATCTGCTGGATCGCCTTCGCGAAATAGTAGGGGCCGTCGATCTTGTCCATCTCGCCGGTCTCGGAGTGACCGACGACGACCCCGGGGCGATAGATGCGGAACGGCACGCTTGCATCGCTGCGCACGATCGCCTCGCTTTGATATTTCGTGCGGTAGTAGGGGTGCGTGATGCTCTGGCCTTCGTCGAACATGTTCTCGGTGAACTTGCCGACGAACTCGCTGCCGGCCACGGCGACGCTGGAAACGTGGTGCAGCACGACGTCGCCACCGAGTTCGTTGGCGAAGGCAACGACGTTGCGCGTGCCCTCGTTGTTGACGCGATCGGCCGTCTCGTCGTCCATGTTCATGTCGTAGACGGCGGCGAGATGGAACAGGTGATGGATCTTGCCCTTCAGCTTCTTGAGGTCTTCGGGCGAGACCAGTCCCGGCGTCGTGATGTCGCCGGCGACGATATGCAGCCTCTTCTTTGCGGGGCCGTAACGCTCGGCGATGTCCTCGAACTTCTCGCGCGACGATTCCCGCACCAGCACGAACACCTTGGATTCTTCTCGCGCGAGCAGGTGCTCGAGCAGGAATTTGCCGATGAATCCGGTGGCGCCGGTGACGAGATAATTCATGGGGAGCTCCGCAGGCTTCGGGGTCGCAACGGGGCGCTAGTGTAGCCGCGCGAATCCGGAGGCCCTTTGCATTGCGGACAGCGTGGGGTCGCGTTGAAGCCTGCACCGACGGGAGAGCGTGCCGCGCCTGCGGCGGCCGTCGTTACGAAGCGGGACGGTCGGCGGCGAACCGAAACCGCCGCCGCTCGTGATCAGGCCTTCGGCTTGACCGTCTCGCGGGTGCGAATGCCGCCCAGCACGTACTCGAGCACTTCCCGCATCAGCTCGTCCGGCTGAGACGGATGATCGCGGTGATACCAGTTCGGCACATGGGCAAGCACGCCGAGGATCATCGAGGACACCAGGTCCGGATCGGCGGCCCGGAAGCTACCGTCCTTCTGTCCCTGCAGGACGATCTTTCGAATGACGGCGAAATTCTTCCTCGGTCCTTCGCGGGCCCAGTCGCCGATCGCACCCTTCATGCGAACGAGATCGCGATTGAGCAACGCGATTTCGAGCGGGTGCCGGAGGATGACGTTGACGCGGGAACGCACGAATTGCTCGAGACGTTCGACGGCGCTTCCACTCGTGTCCAGGTCGGTTTCACCCTCGAACAAGGAGCGCACGTTGTTGACCAGGCGCGCGTAGATCTCTTCCTTGGAATCGAAGTAGTGGTAGAGGCTGCCTTTGACGATCCCCGCGGCTTCCGCGATATCGCTGAGCTTGGTTCCGGCAAAGCCCTTGCGCCAGACGACCTCCACCGCGATCTGCAGGATCTCCTCGTCTCGCGAGAGATCCCGGGCGACAGCCCGGCCCAACCGTGGCCGGCCGCGCCGGCGACCGCTAGGGCCGTCCTGCGTCGCCTCTGCCGAGCTTTGCCCATCAGCAGGGTTCAATGCGGGTGGAACGGAAGATCCTTTGACGTCGCTCGCCGGCTGGCCATGAAGGATGCTGACCACCTTGGGGCTGATTGGAAACGGCATGTTGCGAAGAGTCTGGGCGGCGGATGGGGACGATCCTGGAACACGCGCGGACCGCCTATACCGTCGTGGTCGTATCAAACACGTACTTATCCCTCAGGAGGTTCCATACGGTAGCGGGCGGAACATGCACAACATTTTGTTTCAAATTCTTGCTCATACCTGCATTGCGAAGAACCGCCCGATCGGACGGTTTCCCGATCAGACGTCGAGATTTCCAACCTGCAGGGCAAAACGTTCGATGAATTCCCGCCGCGGTTCCACCTGTTCTCCCATCAGCGTCGTGAACATCTGGTCCGCCGCCACGGCATCCTCGACTTGAACGCGAACGAGCCGTCGATTGGCCGGATCGAGCGTCGTTTCATGGAGCTGTTCGGGATTCATCTCGCCCAGCCCCTTATAGCGTTGGATCCCGAGCCCACGGCGCGCCTCCGTGGACACCCAGCTGTAAATTTCATCTATGTTATTGACTGATATAGTTTTTTCTCCGCGGCGCAGCAAAGTTTCCGAACCGATCGCTGCGTCGCTGCTGGCGCGAAGGGAGGCCATTCGACGGTAATCGCCACCGGCAAAGAAGTCGGTACCTAAATTGATGACATGCTCGCTACCGTGCAGTCGGCGCGTGACCTGCACCATGGGCCCGTCAGTTCCCAGCGTTGCGCGGACGCTGTGCTCGCCTTGGTGATTGTTTCGGTTGAGCCGCGCTGCGAGGTCCTCGCCCCAAGCTTCCAGCGATGAATCCGACGGGACCGGCGGCAGCGCGAATAGCTGGCGAAGGACGTTCTCGTCATAGCGCCGCGCGAGGCGATCGATCCCCGTCATGACCTCGGCGTATTCGTGGATGAGATCCTTCAATCTCTCCGCACTGATGGCAGCTCCAGCATCCGACGGAATCAGCTCGGCTCCGTTGAGGGCCGACTTGAGCAGCCATTCGGATAATTCCCGATCGTCCTTCACATAGGCTTCCTGCTTGCCCGACTTCAGCTTGTACAGCGGCGGCTGCGCGATATACACGTGGCCACGCTCGATCAAGGTGTACATGTGCCGGTAAAAGAACGTCAGCAACAGAGTCCGAATGTGAGCCCCGTCCACATCGGCATCCGTCATGATGATGATGCGGTGATAGCGCAGCTTCTCAGGCTTGAATTCGTCTTTGCCGATACCGCATCCGAGCGCCGTGATCAGCGTTCCAACCTCGGCTGACGACAGCATCTTCTCCAGGCGGGCGCGCTCGACGTTCAGGATCTTGCCCTTGAGAGGCAGGATCGCCTGGAAATGACGGTCTCGGCCCTGCTTCGCGGATCCGCCGGCGGAGTCACCCTCGACGAGGAAAATCTCGGACTTGGCAGGATCTTTCTCCTGGCAATCCGCCAGCTTTCCCGGAAGCCCGGCGATATCCAGAACGCTCTTGCGGCGGTTCAGTTCTTTCGCTTTCCGGGCCGCCTCTCGGGCGCGAGCTGCCTCGACAACCTTCGCGGCCACGATCTTCGCTTCACGTGGATTTTCCAGCAGGAAGTCTTTGAGCTTGTCCCCGATGATGGCGGACACCGCCGGCGTGACCTCCGAAGACACCAGCTTTTCCTTGGTCTGGCTCGAGAATTTGGGATCTCTGATCTTGATCGACAGTACCGCCGTGAGTCCTTCACGGCTGTCGTCACCGATCATCGTCACCTTCTCTTTCTTCGCGACACCCTCTGACTCAAGGAAGTCTCCCAGCACGCGTGTCAGGGCGTTCCGGAATCCGGTGAGGTGCGTCCCTCCGTCCTTCTGCGGAATGTTGTTGGTGAAGACGAAGACGTTCTCGGTGTAGCTGTCATTCCATTGCAGCGCCGCCTCGACGACGACTCCATCCTGCTCCGCTGCGATATTGAGGATCGTGGAGTGGATCGGCGTCTTGGCCTTGTTGAGATATTCGACGAAAGCCTGGATTCCACCCTTGTACTCGAACACATCTTCTCGACCGGTCACTTCTTCACGCAACACGATGCGCACGCCGGAATTGAGGAAAGAAAGCTCTCGCAGCCGTCGAGCAAGGATTTCGTAATGGAAAACGAGGTTCGAAAAGATCTTCGGGCTTGGGTAGAAGCGAACCGCCGTTCCGCGTTTCTCCGAAGTCCCCATAACAGCCAGCGGAGCGACCGGATCACCCATTCGGTACTCCTGGTGGTGATGTTTGCCGTCCCTGTGGATATCCAACACGAGGAGGTCGGACAAGGCATTCACCACCGAAACGCCAACTCCGTGCAATCCGCCGCTAACCTTATATCCAGAGCCGCCAAACTTACCGCCGGCATGAAGGATCGTCATGATCACTTCAGCGGCAGAACGGCCTTCTTCTTTGTGGATATCGGTGGGGATACCTCGGCCATTGTCTTGGACGGACACACTTCCATCGCTATGCAGCGTCACGCCAATTTCACTGCACCAACCCGCTAAAGCCTCGTCGATCGAATTGTCGACGACCTCGAAAACCATGTGGTGCAGGCCAGTTCCATCATCGGTATCGCCGATATACATGCCCGGCCGCTGGCGGACAGCTTCGAGACCCTTGAGTACTCGAATCGATGAGGAGTCGTAGCTGCCCTGAATGGCAGTTGCGGATTTGGGGGTCTCGTCTGCTTCGTCGTTCATCGTATCCGTCTATCTGTGCAGCGCATTCAAGGATCGAATTGTCCCATGTTCCACGTGGAACAACCCGGCATCTCCTAGGCTTGCGATGGGAGGCATCTCAAACGCGGTAATAAATTTCTGCCCCGCATAGCCCCCCAATGCCGTCGCTAGCCGCGACTGGAACTCGGGCGATAACTCAGCGGCAAAATCGTCCACCAACAGGATGGGAGCCGGCCCTCCTGCTTGCATCAATAGGTCGGCCTGCGCCAGCGTCATCGCTGTAATGAGCATCTTCTGCTGCCCTCTGCTGATACGCCCCTTTGCTTTGCTTTGATTCAGCCTGATCTTGAGTTCGGCACGATGCGGGCCCTGCACTGTCACGCCCAACCGGCGGTGTTGATCGAGGTTTCGATCCAACAGTTCACGAAAGCTCTGTCCTTCCGGCCAACCCTGCTGCCATTCACAATTCACGTCCGCTGTTTCCAGCAGCCGTTCAACCCACGAGGCCAGCCCTGCCGATGCATCGTTGACGTGCGATCGGCGCATCCTCGTCAGGATCTCCCCCGTCATCGCCAGTTCTTCGTTCCAGGCTTGAACGGCGCGATCTTCGAGCTCATCGCGGAGCGCGCTATTTCGTTGTTTGAGCGCTCGTTGGTATCGGCGCCAGACATCGAGGA
>CAZXXM010000116.1:0-9227 GCA_964644715.1 uncultured Salinisphaerales bacterium | reverse complement strand
ACCTGCCGCGCGGTCGACCACGTCGCCAAGGCGCTGGGCATTCCCTGCTACGAGACGCCGACGGGCTGGAAGTTCTTCGCCAATCTGCTCGACGCCGGACGCATCACGCTGTGCGGCGAAGAGAGCTTCGGCACTTCCAGCGATCACACGCGCGAGAAGGACGGAGTCTGGGCCGTGCTGGCCTGGCTGAACATCCTGGCGGCGACGAATCTGTCGGTGCGCGAACTGGCGGAGCGCCACTGGAAGCGCTTCGGCCGTCATTACTACGTCCGCCACGACTACGACGAGCTGCCGACGAACGTCGCCACGCAGGTCATGCAATCGCTGGCCGGCACGCTGGCGGATCTGCCGGGCAAGCGATTCGGCGACTACACGGTCTCGGCCGCCGACGAGTTCGGCTACCAGGATCCGGTCGACGGCAGCATCGCCGTCGCCCAGGGGCTGCGCGTCGTGTTCGGTGACGCGGCGCGGCTAATCGTCCGTCTCTCCGGCACCGGGACCAAGGGCGCGACGCTGCGCCTGTATCTCGAACGCTACGAGCAGCAGTCGGCGGCGCTCGGCTGGAAGACCGGCGAGGCGCTCGCGCCGCTGGTCTCGCTGGCCGAGAAGATCGCGCGCATCTCCGAGATCACCGGCCGGCGCGCACCGAGCGTCATCACCTGATCCCGAAAACGTCGCCCGGACGAAGTCCGGGGGGCGCTCTATCTAGCCAGGCGGCACAATCCCGGACTTCGTCCGGGCTAGCGCAAAACAAAAGCCCCGGTCGTTGCGGACCGGGGCCTCTTCACTGCGACTTCGATCGCCGGATCAGCCGCCGAGAATCCCGCACAGCGCCGCCAGCGGCGTACCGGTCAGCGGGCAGGACCCGCCGGTACCGCCACTCTGGCCGAGCAGCGAGCCGAGCAGGCTGGTCAGCGGATCGCCGCCGGCGCCACCGGACAGCACGCCCGTCAGCGTGGCGAGGACGCCGCCCAGCGGCGTACCGGTGAACCCCGGGATCGGGGTTCCACTTGCACCGCCGGCGATGGCCGCGCGGATCGGATCGAGGATCAGCGGCAGCAGATCGCCCTGCAAGGGCGTGAGCAGAGCGGCGAGCGGATCGATCAACGCATTGCCCAGATTGGCGGGCGCCAGGCTGCCGACACCGCCGCTGAGAACGGCCGTGAACTGGTCGATCGCGTCCTGGATCGGGCCGCTGACGGTGCCCGGCTGACCCGAGGTGCCCTCGATCAGGTCGATCGGGATCACCTTCGTGAGCAGACCGTCGAGCAGGTTCTGTACCGTATCGGTCAGTCGCGTCGCCGCCGTCGCAGGATTGTTCGATGCAGCCGCGGCCACCGTGAGCTGCACGTCGGCCAGCGCCTGGGACACGACGTCGAGCACGCCGCCGACGACCGGCGCGTTGGCGGCAGCCGGCGGGATCGCGCCCGTCGCACCGTTGAACGCCTGCGTGACCAAGCCGAGCAGGCCGGAGATCTGGCCCAGCGACAGCGAACCCGGCGCGGCCGACGAGAGCTGGCCCTGCACCTGGTTCAGCACCGGCAGCAACTGCGCGCCGAGCGTCGCGAGCGGCGTGCCGGCCAGCGGATTCGTTCCGCCGCCTTGCGCACCGGCGTTGGCCAGGCATCCATTTGCGCCAGCGAGCGAGCCCACCAGGCCTTGCAGGTCGGCTACGAGATCACCGACTTCGGCCTGGACGGCGGCAGCGGTCGCCTGCAGCTGCGCGGTCGGATTGGCGGCACCGGGGCGCAGACCGAGCGCAAGCGCATCGGCGATGTCGAGGACGTCGTTGATGACCGCCTGATCGAGGCAATCGACCACGCCCACCAACGGCGTGCCCGCGACCGCGGTTCCGAGCGGCGCCAGGACATCGGAAGAAAGGCTGCCTTGCAGGCCGTCCAACGGACCGACGACGTCGTTGCGGGCCTCGGGCGTCGACGAGCCGCCATCGGAACCACCACCCCCACCGCCGCCACCGCAGCCGGCGACGAAGACGGTGCCCGCGACGGCCAGCGCCATGAATGTCTTTTTCAGCATGAGCATCTCCTGAGTTTGATTACACGCCGCCCCGCGACAGCGAGCCTGGAGGGTGGCACCCCGGACTCAGGCCTCAGATACGAGGGGATGAGCGGCATGCAGCACCCGAAGAAAAATCCGAACCACGCGTCAACGGCATCGAATCGCGGACCGCCGGCACCTGCCCCGACCGTCGGGTCGATTTCACGCGCACTATGCCGGGATTCATGGGCTTCCACGAGCGGGAATGCCTCAGGCCGGGTCCGAAACCAGCCGGCCGAGCGCCGCCCAGTCGAGCACCGGCACCCCGAGTTTCGTGGCCTTGGCCAGTTTGGAACCGGCGGCGTCGCCAGCCAGTAGGTAATCGGTCTTCGCGGAGACCGATCCGCTGAGCTTGCCGCCGTTGGCCTCGATGAAAGCGCCCGCCTGTTCGCGCGACACGCCGGGCAGCGTCCCGGTGATGACGAAGGTCTTTCCGCTCAGCGCGCCACCGGTTGCCGCGACCTTCGGCGCCTTCCAGTGAATACCACAGCCGCCGGCCTCGATCGGCGCGATCAGCGCACGGATGACGTCGCGATTGCGCGGCTCGGTGAAGAAGCCGGTGACGTGCGCCGCCACCGTGGGACCCACGTCGGGCACCTGGCGCAGGATCGGGAACCGATCCTTCTCCTTGATCGCCTCGTCGTGCGCGGTCGGCGCATCCTGTTCGGCCGCCGCGAACAGCGCGTCGATCGTGCCGAAGTGGCGCGCGAGATCGCGCGCCGTCGTCTCGCCGACCTGAGGGCAGCCGAGCGCGAACAGGAAGCGACCGAACTCGGTGGCCCGGCTGCGATCGATCGCCTCGACGACGTTCGCCGCCGATTTCTCGCCCATGCGTTCGAGAGCGGCAAGCGTCGGGACATCGACCTTCAGGAAGATGCTCGCGGGCGAATCGACGATACCGGCCTCGATCAGCTGGCCGAGCAGCTTGTCGCCCAGGCCCTCGATGTCCATCGCCTTGCGCGACACGAAATGGATCAACCGGCCGTGCAGCTGCGCGCGGCATGAAAGGCCGTTGGTGCATCGCGCGACGACTTCGCCATCGACGCGCTCTACGCCGCCGCCGCAGACCGGACACGCCGGCGGCAGCTCCACCGGCGTGCGCGCCTCGTGTGCTCGCCGCGCATCGTCATCCTCGACGACGGCGCGCACGACTTCCGGGATCACATCGCCGGCACGTCGCACGACGACGCGATCGCCCGGCCTGACGTCCTTGCGGGCCACCTCGTCCATGTTGTGCAAGGTGGCATTGCTCACCGTCGCCCCGCCGACGAACACCGGCTGCAGGCGCGCCACCGGCGTCAGCGCGCCGGTGCGTCCAACCTGGAACTCCACTTTCTCGAGGATCGTCTCGGCCTCTTCGGCCGCGAACTTGTAGGCGCAGGCCCAGCGCGGCTCGCGCGAGACACTGCCCAATTCCTCGCGGCCTGCGAGATCGTCCAGCTTGAAGACGACGCCGTCGATGTCGAAGTCCAGCTTCGTCCGCTGCGCCGCCATGCGATCGAAGTAGTCCTGCATGCCGGCCACACCCGAGACCACTTCGATCAGCGCGGAAACCGGCAGGCCCCACTCGCGCAGCATCGCCAGGACTTCCGAGTGACGGGCCGGCGGCGTCCAGCCCTCGTGGTGTCCCACCGAGTACGCGGTGAACGACAGCGGCCGCCTGGCGGTGATCGATGAATCAAGTTGACGCAGCGATCCGGCTGCGGCGTTGCGGGGGTTCACCGGGGCCTTCTCACCGCGCGCCTCGGCGTCCTCCTTCCAGCGGCGGAAGCCCGCGAGCGGCAGGAAGACTTCACCGCGCACCTCCAGCACCGGCGGCAGCGGATGGCGCTTCGATTCGCGCAGCTTCAGCGGAATCCGGCGGATCGTGCGCAGGTTGACCGACACGTCTTCGCCGACCTCGCCGTCGCCGCGCGTCGCCCCCTGGACGAACACGCCGTCGCGGTACAGCAGCGAGACGGCCAGTCCGTCCAGCTTGGGCTCTGCGCTGTAGTCGGCGGACTCGCGCGAAAGGGTTTCGCGCACGCGGCGATCGAAGTCTTGCAGCTCGGCTTCGTCGTTGGCCTTGCGCAGCGACTGCATCGGCAGCAGATGACGCACCGGCGTGAATTCCGGCATCGGCGCCCCGCCGACGCGTTGCGTCGGCGAATCAGCGGATATCAGCTCGGGATGCCGTTCCTCGAGATCGCGTAGCTCCTGGAACAGCGCGTCGTAGCTGGCGTCCGGGATCGCCGGATCGTCGAGGACGTAGTACCGGTGATCGTGTTCCGAGATCTGGCTGCGCAATGCGGCCGCACGCGCGGCGTCTGCTTCAGCCTTCGACGTCATCGCCTCAGATGATTTTGGCGGCGCGCGCCCAGTCCTCGACTTCGGCGCGCAGTTTCTTGCCCACCTCGTCGGTGACGCGTTCGCGGCGGGCGTCGAAGATCTCCAGCTTCAGCACGGTGGCGAGCGCACGCGTCGTGGCCAGCATGTCGTCGACCGCGACGACCGGGGTCACGGGACCGGGCAGATTCAGCACGACGGTCAGGCCCTTCGTGGAGAAATTTTCAGCTTCCGCCGGAATCAGCTTGCCCGGCTTGAGCAGGCTCGCGACCGAGTACACGATGCGACCGCCGATATGGCGGTGATAGACCTCGCTCTCGCCGAACTTCAGGCCCTGCGCGATGAGCGCGGCATGCAGCTGCGGGCCGAGAATGTCCGTCTCCTCGGTCGGCGCCACGATCAGCGCCACGAGCTTGCCCTGCGGCGTGGCCGCAGGCGCGGCAGCCGGCGACGCCGGGGTGGCGGCCACCATGTCCGGCGGGACGCGCGGTGCCACGTGCGGCTGGCCCGGCAAGGGATGCAGCAGCGTCGCCATCGACGGCGGCGAAGGTTCGCGCGGCGAGTGATCCGACACCGGGCCTTCGCCGCGCTTGCGCTTGGTGCCGACACCGAATTCGTCGAAACCGCTCTCGGCGGCGCGAGGCGCCAGCAGGTCGAGCTGATTGCCGGACTCGCCCGGCTTCGGGAACAGCTCGTGTCCGCCGTCGCGGTCGGCGTCGTCCGCATTGCCACGGTTGCGGCGGCTCAGAACGTATACCGCCACCACCAGCACGAGGCAGACGATCAGCAGCGCCCACTGCAATTCGCCCATGAGTTCTCCTAGTCGCCGCAGGCGACGCCAACGTCTCTCGCCCGCATCGCGGGAGAAGGGGGGACCGTCCGCGGATGCGGACGGTGGGGTGAGGGCAAGCCGCCCGAACGAAGGTTGTTCACGCTATCGACTCTTTCCCGGCTTCCGCTTCGGTCTGGCCGACCAGCTCCACCGCCTGCTGCACGTCCACACTGACCAGGCGACTGACGCCGGGTTCCTGCATCGTGACGCCGTGCAGCTGGTTGGCCAGCTCCATCGTGATCTTGTTGTGCGTGATGATAATGAACTGCACGTTCTGACTCATCTCGCGGACCACTTCGCAGTAGCGTGCCACGTTCGCATCGTCGAGCGGCGCATCGACCTCGTCCATCAGGCAGAACGGCGCCGGGTTGAGCTGGAACAGGCCCAGCAGCAATGCGACGGCGGTCATCGCCTTTTCGCCACCCGACAGCATCTGGATCGATGAATTGCGCTTGCCGGGCGGGCGCGCCATGACGCGCACGCCGGTATCGAGCAGGTCGTCGCCGGTGAGTTCCAGGTAGGCCTCGCCGCCGCCGAACAGCTTCGGGAAGCGATCGCGGAAGATCGTGTCGACCTTGTCGAAGGTGTCCTTGAACCGCTCCTTGGTCTCCGCATCGATCTTGCGGATGGCTTCTTCGAGCGTGTCGAGCGCGCCGGTGAGATCGGTCCACTGGTCACCGAGATACTTCTCGCGGCCTTCGGCTTCTTCCAGCTCCTGGATCGCCGCGAGGTTGATCGCCCCGAGGCGATCGATGCGACGTCCCAGGCCCGCGATCTTCTCGTCCCAGATCTCGGCGGTGGCTTCTTCGGTGAGGCCGGCGAAAACAGCCTCGCGCTCCATGCCGCCGTCGCGGCAGGCCTCGGCCAGCTGCTGCGCGTAACCTTCGCGGCGGGCACGCAGGTTCTCGAATTCGATGCGGGCCTGCTGCAGGCGCTCCTGGGCCTGATCCTTGGCCGTCTCGGCCTCGCGGAACCCGTGGGCGCCCTGCCCGACCGCGAGCTCGGCGGCCTCCAGCGCGACCCGCGCGGCCCGCATGACCTCGCGCGCGGCGTCGACCGATGCCCGCGCCGCCTCGGCCTGGGCCTGGCGATCGGCCAGCGGCGCCTCGAGCTCCACGGCATCCTCGGCACGCCGTGCGCGATCGGAGACGAGCTGCTCGCGCGATCCCTCGAGATCGTGCGCGGCCTGGTTGAGCGCCGCCACGTGGCTGCGCCGGGAGGCGAGCTGGATCTGGACCTGGTTCTCGGTCTGCGCGGCCTGCGACAGCAGCGCGCGGTTGCGCGTCACCGCGTCGCGCGCGCGGATCAGCGATTGCTGGTGCTGAACGCGTTCTTCGCGCAGGCGTTGCGCCACGCCTTCGAGGTTGACCAGCTTTTCGCGCGACGCGGCGAGTTCCGCTGCCTGCTGTTCCCGCTGCGCCTTGAGCCCCTCGATGTCGCGGACCAGGGCGGCGATGCGGGCCTGCGTCTGCTCGAGGCGGACGGCCTGGGCTTGGCGGAAGGCCATGCGCTGCGACTGGCGGCTGCGCGCCTGCTCGAAGCGCGTGCTCACGTTGCGGCGCTGCTCCTCGGCCTGCTGCTGCTGCGTGCGCACTTCGCCGAGCTGCACTTCACGGGTCGCGATGGCCTCGGCGAGCGCTTCGACCTGGCCCTTGAGCTGCTGAATGATCTGCTCGCGCGCGATGACGCCGGACTTGGCGGCATCGGTGCGCGGCGCGCGCACCCAGTCGCGGCCGCGCCACACGGCATCTGGCGTGACAATGGACTCGCCCGGCGCGAGCGTCGCGGCCCGCGCGGCGGCCTCGTCGCGATCGGCGATGCAGTAGACGGAGCGCAGGAAGTCGCGTACCGCGGCCGGACCCCGCACCTGCGCGGCCAGCGTGCCGGACGGAGCTTCGGATTCGTCGATCCGCGAGTCGATCAGCACTACCCCCGCCTTCGGCCAGTCCTGCGCCGTCAGGCCGGCAACGTGGTCGACCAGCGGGGCCTGCAACAGGCCGTCGAGCACGTGTTCGACGGCGGCTTCCCAGCCGGCTTCGACCTTCAGGTGCTGGCCCAGCCGCGGACGGCCGGCCAGCTCGCGGCTGCGCAACCAGCCGGCGAGCTCGGCGTCGTCCTGGCGCAGCGCGGACTGCTGCAGGGTTTCGAGCGAGGACAGGCGGCCGCGCGCGGACTGCAGCATCTGGCGCGACTCGTGAAGGCTGCCATCGAGCGTGGCGCGCTGTTCGCGCAGCGACGCCAGGTCCTTGTCGAGCGACGTGAGCTCCGCCTGCCCGTCGTTGACGTCGGTTTCGAGCTTCGCCAGTTCCGCGTCCGCGTCGAACAGCGAGGCCTGGATCGGCCCCGCGTCCAGCCCGCTGCTTTCGGCAGCGAGCCGCTTGTAGCGCTCTTCGAGCTGGAACTGCGCGCGTTCGAGGCTCTGCACGCGCACCCGTTCGCCCTCGGTGTCGAACAGCGGCTGTTCGGACGAGGCACTGAATTCGTCCCAGCGCGCCTGCTCGGTCTGCACCGATTCTTCGGACACGGCCAGGTTGTCCCTGGCCTCGCCGTGATTGCGCTCGGCCGATTCCGCCTGGCTTTCGAGCTGCTGGACTTCGATCAGCGCCTGTTCGAGGCGCTGCTGGTCCTGGCTGCGGCGGCGATCGAGATCCGCCAGCGCACGATCGAGCTGCTCGAGTTCGCGCTGGCGCATGGCCCGCATCTCGCGCGCGTGTGCCAGATCCTGCTCGAGCCGGCTGGCGGCGCTCTCGGCCTCGTAGACGGCCGTCTGCTCGAGATTGAGCTTTTCCTGCATGCCACGGCGATTCGCGTCGGCTTCCTCGCGGCCCTGCTGCGCCGTGAGTACGGCGGCACGCGCCACTTCGAGGGCCTGTTCGAGCTCCTCGATGCGGACCTCGTGATTCTTCGCGTCCGCTTCGAGTCCGCGTTCGCGCAGCGCCAGGATCTCGGCCTTGAGCGTGCGCTCCTGCTGCTTGAACTCCTTGTATTTCTCGGCGTTGGCGGCCTGCTTGCGCAGCACTTCGAGGCGCGACTGGATCTCGACGCGCATGTCGTTCAGTCGCGACAGGTTCTCGCGCGTCTGCCGGATACGGCTCTCGGTTTCCTTGCGGCGGTCCTTGTACTTGGAAATGCCCGCCGCTTCCTCGAGCCAGGTGCGGAGTTCTTCCGGCTTGGCCTCGATCATGCGCGAGACCATGCCCTGCTCGATGATCGCGTACTGGTTCTTGCCGCCCAGGCCGGTGCCGAGGAACAGGTCGGTGACGTCGCGCTTCAGGCACTTGCGACCGTTGAGGTAGTACTGCGAATTGCCGTCGCGCGTGAGTTCGCGGCGCACGGCGATGTCGGTGTAGGCGGCGTAGGCGCCGCCGATCTGGCCGTCGCTGTTGTCGAACTGCAGTTCCACGCTGGCGCGGCCCACGGGCTTGCGCGTCTTGGAACCGTTGAAGATGACGTCGTCGGAGTCCTGCGTGCGCAGCTGCTTCTGCGAGGCCTCGCCGAGCACCCAGCGGACCGCGTCGATGATGTTCGACTTGCCACAGCCGTTGGGCCCGACGATGGAGGTGAGATTCGACGGCAGGGGCAACTGGGTCGGGTCGACAAACGACTTGAAGCCGGCCAGCTTGAGTCCGGAAAGGCGCATTCGGTCTGGTGACGGGCGCTTGAGCGCGTTCTGATTTGGCGAGCGACCCTGCAAAGCCGGCCACAGCTTTGAAGAGGCCCCGGAACCCGCTGGACCAAGCCGGGCGGCGAATAGGCTAGTGTAAATTACGTCCGTGCTCTTCCCCACCCGCTCCGCATGACCGCTTCTCCGAGCAAGTCGCTGGAAACCTTCCCGAACCCCTGTCCGGACCGCGACTTCGTGATCCGGATGCGCATGCCGGAATTCACCTGCCTGTGCCCCAAGACCGGCCAGCCCGATTTCGCGACCTTCTACCTCGAATACATCCCGGAACGGCTGTGCGTGGAGCTCAAGGCGCTGAAGCTCTACATCTGGAGCTTTCGCGACGAGGGG
>CAZXXM010000115.1:0-9245 GCA_964644715.1 uncultured Salinisphaerales bacterium | reverse complement strand
ATCGTCCCCACATTCACATGCGGCTTGACGCGCTCGAATTTTTCCTTGGCCATCGCTCTTAGCTCTCGGTAATTAGGTTGCTGTCACTGACGGAAAAGACGTGGAACGCTCGCGACGCCCCACCCTGAATTGGTGCCCACTACGCGATTCGAACGCGTGACCTCACCCTTACCAAGGGTGCGCTCTACCACTAGAGCTAAGTGGGCTTTTTGCTTCTGAACAACAAAACCTGCCGCGTCCTGTCACCGGTGCCGCGGAAGAACTGGAGCGGGTGATGGGAATCGAACCCACGCTATCAGCTTGGAAGGCTGAAGTTCTACCATTGAACTACACCCGCCCGACCGCCACCGATCCCGTGTTGCAAGCCATGGTGGAGGGAGAAGGATTCGAACCTTCGTAGGCGTTAGCCAGCAGATTTACAGTCTGCCCTCGTTGGCCACTTGAGTATCCCTCCAAAGCGACCCGCAAAACGGGCGCGTATTCTCGGGACGAGGTCAGGGGGCGTCAAGCCGAGGGCTTCTTCTTCCCGGCTTTCTTGACCGCTTTCTTGGCGGGCGCTTTTTTCTTGGCCGCAGTTTTGGCGGCTTTGACGACCGGTTTGTCGCCCTCGGCTTTCGCCGCCGACTTCGCGGCCTTGCCCCGGCCCTTGGCGCCCGGCTTCGGTTTCTGCGCAGCTTCGTGCAGGAAGAACTCGCAATCCAGCGCCGACAGAGCTTCCGGATCGCGTGCACGCGGAATGTTGGCCCGCCGCGTACCGTCCGTGATGTACGGCCCGAAACGCCCCTTGATGATCCGGATACCGGTTCCCGGAAATTCCTTGATCGTGGCGGCGGTCAGCGCGGCCGCCTTCTGCTCGATCAACTCGATCGCGCGCGGCAATTCGATGGCGAACGGATCGTCGTCCTTCTTGAGCGACACGAAACTTCCGCCGTGGCGCACGTAGGGCCCGAAACGGCCGATGTTCACCTCGACCTCTTCGCCGCTGGGCAGAAAGCCGAGCTTGCGCGGCAGCCGGAACAGATCCAGCGCCTGCTCCAGCGTGATGGTGTCGAGGCGCTGGTTGGCTCGCAGGCTCGCGAAGCGCGGCTTGTCCGGATCGTCCTTGTGCCCGATTTGCGCCAGCGGTCCGAACTTGCCCATGCGCACGATCACCGGCTTGCCGCTCGCCGGGTCCGTGCCGATCGGCCGTTCTTCCCAAGTCGGCGGCTTGATGTCCTTGCCGCGCTCGATCAGGCCGCGAAACTCGCTCCAGAACTTGTCGAGCACCGGCACCCACTCGCGCTCTCCACGCGAGATCTCGTCCAGTTCTTCTTCGAGATGGGCCGTGAACTGGTAGTCCACGTAGCGCGTGAAGTGATCGGTGAGGAAGCGATTCACGATCATGCCCACGTCGGTGGGAATGAAGGTCTTGCCTTCCAGGCGCACGTATTCGCGCGCCTGCAGCGTGGAAATGATCGAGGCGTAGGTCGAAGGACGCCCGATGTCGTATTCCTCGAGCGTCTTCACCAGCGAGGCCTCGGTGTAGCGCGGCGGCGGCTCGGTGAAGTGCTGGTCCGGAATCACGTCGAGCAGCTTCACGCGCTCGCCTTCGACGAGCGCCGGCAGGCGCTTGTCGTCCTCGTCGTCCTCGTCCTTGTCTTTCGGATCGTCGGCCTTGATGTTGTAGGCCGCCAGGAAGCCCGGCTCGATCAGGATCGATCCGTTGGCGCGGAAGGCATGCGGCTCGCCGGCACGCAGTTCGACCGCCACCGTGTCCGATACCGCGGGCGTCATCTGGCAGGCCATCGCACGGCGCCAGATCAGCTCGTACACCCGTGCCTGGTCCGGGCTGAGGAACTTGGACATGTTCTGCGGCAGGCGACCGGCCGAGGTCGGGCGAATCGCCTCGTGCGCTTCCTGCGCGTTCTTGGACTTGGCCTTGAAGTAACGCGGCTCGTCCGGCAGCGCCTTGCTGCCGAACTGCTCGACGATGACCTTGCGGATCTCGTTGATCGCCTCGTTGGCCAGATTCACCGAGTCGGTACGCATGTAGCTGATCAGGCCCACGGTCTCGCCGCCGATATCGACGCCTTCGTAAAGCTGTTGCGCGGCCCGCATCGTGCGGCTCGACGTGAATCCGAGTTTCCGGTTCGCCTCCTGCTGCAGCGTGGAGGTCGTGAACGGCGGCCCCGCGAAGCGTCGACGCTGCTTCTTCTCGATGCTCTTGACCAGCAGCTCGCCGCGCGCGGCGGCGAGAATGCGCTGCTTCGCCGCCTCCGATCCGCCCGCATCCGTCAGCGTGAACTGCTCGACCTTGTTGCCGTCCAGCTCGACCAGGCGCGCCGAGAATCCCTGCACCTCTTTCTGCGCGCGTGCCTCGATCGTCCAGTATTCCTGCGGGACGAACTTCTTGATCTCTTCCTCGCGCTCGCAGATCAGGCGCAGGGCCGGACTCTGCACGCGACCCGCCGAGAGCTTGGGCGCGACCTTGCGCCACAGCAGCGGAGAAAGATTGAAGCCCACCAGGTAGTCGAGCGCGCGCCGCGCCTGCTGCGCGTTGACCAGATCGCTGGCGACTTCACGCGGATTGGCGACGGCCTCGTTGACCGCGGCCTTGGTGATTTCGTGGAACACCACGCGCTTGACCGGCTTGTCTTTCAGCGCGCCCTTTTCCCTGAGCAGCTCGACCAGGTGCCAGGAAATGGCCTCGCCCTCGCGATCAGGGTCGGTGGCCAGATAGAGCGTGTCGGCGTGCTTGAGCGCGGTGGAGATCGCGCGCACGTGCTTCTCGTTCTTCTCGATGATCTGGTACTTCATCTCGAAGTGGTTCTCGGTGTCGACCGCGCCATCCTTGGGCACGAGATCGCGCACGTGACCGTACGAAGCGAGGACTTCGTAATCGGGCCCGAGGTACTTCTTGATCGTCTTTGCCTTCGCAGGCGACTCGACGATGACCAGGTTTTTGCTCATCGGCTCAAGGCTGACGCGAACCGGACGGCCCGCGGGGGCGAAGCTTATAAGGGCAGGGTGAACCCCTGTCCAGCCGCCGGCGACGACCGGACACGCGAGTTCAGCCTTCGTTGCCGACGGCGAAAGCCGTCACCGGACGGGGCACGCCACGCAGTTCCATGGCCCCCATTTCACGCGCATCGGGCGGCGGACTGAGCTGCGCGAACACGCTGTCCGACATCAGGATGAAGCCCGGAGGACACATCGCTTCAAGGCGCGCCGCAATATTCACACCCAGCCCCAGCACCGTGTAATCGGTGCGATGGCGACCGCCGAAACTACCCACGGCGATCTCGTCCTGATGAATGCCGATCCGCAGCCGCAGGCTCTGCGTACCGGGCAGGATGTCGCGCACCGCGGCCTGCCATGCCCGCGCGGTCGCCAGCGCACGGCGCGCCTGCTCCTCGGGCGGCAAGGGCTCCGGCGCGCCGAGGATGGCCATCACGGCATCGCCGATGAACTTGTCGATCGTCGCGCCGTTCTCGAAGGCGACCGACGCCGTACGGTCGTAGAACTTCGCCATCGCCAGTCCCAGCTCGTCCGGCGACAGCGCATCCGACAAGGACGTGAACGACACGATGTCGGCGAACAGGATCGTCAGGCAACGGCGCGCGGGCGGCGCATCCAGGAGCTCCTCGCCGGCGAGCACGCTCTCGACGTAGCGCGGCGGCAGGTGCCGGCAGAGCACTTCCTCCACCGCGAAACGATGCACCTGTTCGATACGCCGCCGCGCCGTGAACTCCCGCTCTCGCAGCCGGCGATTGTGAGCGACCCAGCCGACGGTGATCACACCCAGCGCCACCATATAAATGAGTGACGTCGTCATGTCGTGCCAGGCCGGCGGCTGCGGCCCGCCCACCAGGATCACACTCAGCCAGGTGATGATCGACAACACCATGATGGCGATCACTTCCAGGGGCTCCATCGCCAGCAACGCCGTCATGAAGGCCAGCAGACAGGGCATCGCCATCACGTGTAGCGACGAGAACCCGCCCTCCAGCATCGCGGCCGATCCGGCGAATGCTGCACCGCAGGCTCCGGCACCAACGTTGATCATGCGCAGCGTGAGGCGCCGCGGATCGCCCCGCACGATCCACCACACGCACAACAAGGCCATCTCCATTCCCAGCGTGTAGAGCGGCCCCTTCGGGAAAGCGGGCGTGATCCAGGCGGCGATCTCGGTGCAGGCGACGATGACCATCGCCAGCGGCGCAACCCGGCGCCAGCGCTGCACCAGCAGCAATCGATCGTGCTCTTCGAACGCGCGCACGTCTTCTGCGCGGGGCGATGCAACGACCCCAGGAAGATCGGGAGGGGTCATCGTCGGGATCGCTGGCGGAGGATCACCTGGCGGTCCCGACGGCCCGAAGGTGCACGAGGCCCTCGCTCAGTGCAGGTAGTTGCCCTGGTAGTAGACGAGATCTTCCAGATGACCGAAGGCCTCTTCGGAGTCCGGATGATTGACCAGCACCAATAGGCAGACCCACTTCACGCGCTCCAGATCGATCTCCTCGGAAAACGCCATCAGACGATCGATGACCACCTCGCGCGCGGTGCTGTCGAGGATGCCCAATTGCTCCAGGTAGAGCAGGAAGCCGCGACAGTCGACAGACAATTTTTCCTGCTCCTGCCTGGCGAACACGCGCAGCGAGCCGCGCAGGCCGAAGATCAGGGGTTGCTGGCGTTGCCGGGTGAGCCCGTCGAGCCAGGAAAACGCGTGATTGACTTCGTCTACGGGAAATCCGGCTGCGGTGAGTTCATCCCGCAGGGTTTCCTGGTTGCCCGTGTCGACGAATTCCCCATGCTGATAGTTCTCGAAGAGATACATCAGCACGTCCAGCACGGTCTCTTTCATGGTCGCCTCATGTCGGCGCCCGCGCCACGACGACAGGCGCGCGCACGAGCCGACATTAGCGAGCGCCTCGGGATCTGTCCACGACATTTCGGTTACCGCTTCGAGCCTCGCTTCGGCCGGATTTCCGAAGATGCGGCCACGCGCATGATCCGGCCTCCGCCGGCGGGCGCGACGCGACCCTCGAGCTCCAGCTCGAGCAGGGCTTCGCTCAACTGGTCGACACCCAGGCCCAGGGCCTCCACCAGCGAATCGATCGAGCAGGGCACGTCGCCCAAGGCATCGAGAATCCGCTGGTGCCGATGACTTTCTCCGGCCGGTCCGTCTTCACGCTCCGCAACCGGCGCGGAACGCAGCCAGGCCCCGACCTGTTCGCCGATCTCCTCGAGGATGTCGTCGACCGTCTCCACCAGCTTGGCGCCCTGGCGGATCAGCCGGTGGCAGCCGCGCGCCATCACGTTGTGGATCGATCCGGGGATCGCGAAGACCTCGCGCCCCTGCTCCGCCGCCAGCCGCGCCGTGATCAGAGACCCGGACTCCTGCGCCGCCTCCACGACCAGCACACCCAGCGACAAGCCGGCGATCAGGCGATTGCGCCGCGGGAAATGCTCGGGTCGCGGCGCGGTTCCCGGCGCGAACTCCGAAATCAGCAGGCCGCGCCGGTCGATTTCGCCCGCAAGCTCGCGGTGCCGCGACGGATACACCCGATCCAGACCGGTCGCGCACACCGCGATCGTGTGGCCCTCGGCGGACAGCGCACCGCGATGCGCGGCGCCGTCCACGCCCAGCGCCAGGCCGCTGGTGATCGTCAGCCCGCGACGGGCCAGCTCCGCCGCGAAGCCCTCCGCGATCTCGAGGCCCTGCGGCGTGGCGTTGCGCGAACCCACGATCGCGATCTGGGGCAGATGAAGCAGCTCGGGATCGCCGCGATAGAACAGCGCCGGCGGGCACGAGGCAATTTCACGAAGCCGCTGCGGAAAACGATCGTCGGTCCACGGGATCAGCCCGCGGCGCGGCGCTTCGCACCAAGCAGCGTCGGTTTCGATCTGATGGGCATCCAGCGAATCGAGCGCGTCGCGCACCGACCGGGGAATGCCCGCCGCGACCCACGCGGACCCGCTGGCCGATACGGCGGCGGCCGCGGAACCCTGCTGCTTCACCAGACCGATCAGCGGGGCGGCGCCCAGGCCGGGACACCGGATCAGCTTCAGCCAGCCGCGCAGTTCCTCCGGCGGCATCGCGAAGTCTCGAACGGATTACCGACGACCCGGGACCGGCTTCTCGACCTTGTCCAGCTTGTGCACGGGCTCGGTGATCGACATCACCAGGCCAAAGCTGACGCGAGGCGTGACCTTGAACACGATCAGCTGACCCGCGAAGGACTCCGGCAGAGGCACGCGGCGGATGTGGTACGGATCCTGGGCGACGCGATTGGCCTGCAGGATGTCCAGTACGTGACCCGGCTCCAGACCGTGATCGGTGCCGCGATTGAGCGTCACGATCTGGTACTGCCCGATCTGCGACAGCGCATCCGTGACGGCGATGATGCGGCCATCGATGGGCCCTGCCGGCGCGCGCGGATAGAAATTCTCG
This sequence comes from uncultured Salinisphaerales bacterium, assembly GCA_964644715.1. Classification (GTDB taxonomy): domain Bacteria; phylum Pseudomonadota; class Gammaproteobacteria; order Nevskiales; family Nevskiaceae; genus Panacagrimonas. The sequence continues at coordinate 2,812 of CAZXXM010000115.1, read as the reverse complement.
CTGAACGCTTCCGGCTCCGCGGGCAGCAGGCGATCGCCGACGAGCGCCTCGCGAACGCTGCGCGACAGTACCGCGGTGCTGGGTGTGCCGTACTCGAGCACCTCGGCGTCGCCGACCGGGATCGCCTCGTACCCGAGCGAGTCCCCGTTGTCGGGATCGCGGTACATCGACCCGCGTCGGACCACGGAGTAGGTGTAGGCCTTCTCCGGCTCTAGATTCTGTACGTAGATATGGACGCCCATGCCACCGACGAGATGGTCGTCGTCGAACGCCAGCAGGTAGGGCGCCGCATTCAGTTCGTCATTGGTGACCAGACGGGGTCCGCGCAGGAAATTCCGGATCGCGTCGATCGGGATGATCGGGATCGCGCCGTCCAAGGGTTGTTCACGAACCTGCGGCGACAGGCGTTCGACGCCGACGCCCGAGACGCGCTGATCGGTCGACAAACGCGGCCGACCGTTCACGTAGACCAGCTTGAGCCGATCGCCGGGATAGATCTTGTGCGGGTTGCGAACCTGGTCGTTGACATACCAGACCTCCGGCCACTGCCAGGGATCGAGCATGAAGCGGTTGGCGATCCCCCACAGCGTGTCGCCCTTCTTCACCACGTACTCGAGCGGCGCGTCCTCGCGAACGACCGGTGCGACCGGCTCGATCGGCGTAGGCGCCGGCCGGGGAGCCGGTTCTGCAGCCGCTGGCGCTTCGGCGACGGGCTGCGAAGGGGGAGCCGGCTCGGGTGTCTGCGGAGTCGTCGCACAAGCAGAGAGCGCCGCGGCAGTGCCCATCCCGACGACCACGCGCTTCAGACGATCCAAGCCCCACCCAGACCGACTATAATTTCCCATGACGGCGCTTCCCTTGGTTCCCCGCATGATTCTGGCACAAACCCGAATCGCGACACCGGCTTGGCGATCACTCTAGCAGTAGCTTCGCAACTCTTTCCATGGCGCTACTTCCCATCCTCGAGCACCCCGATCCACGGCTCCGCCAGAAAGGCGCGCCGGTGACCGCGTTCGACGCCGCGTTGCAGAAATTGATCGACGACATGTTCGAGACCATGTACGCCGCGCCCGGTGTCGGCCTCGCCGCCACGCAGGTCGGGGTCATGCTGCGACTGGCCGTCATGGACTGCGCGCCCAAGGAAGGTCCGCCGGAACCGATGGTGCTGATCAACCCGGAAATCCTGTCGTCCTCGGATCGGATGGACATGGAGGAAGGCTGCCTTTCGGTGCCCGACACCAACGAGAAGGTGCCCCGTTTCAACCGGCTGAAGATGCGCGCGCTCGACCGCGAAGGAAAGTCCTTCGACATCGAGGCGGAAGGCCTTCTGGCCCAGGCGATCCAGCACGAGATCGATCACCTCGACGGCAAGCTGTACATCGATTACCTGTCCAGCCTGAAGCGCGAACGCATCAACAAGAAGCTTCGCAAGCAGCGGCAGCCCGCCTGAGCCGTCTGTCCTGAGATTCTTCGCTTGAGATTGATCTTCGCCGGCACGCCGATGTTCTCGGTGCAGGCGCTCGACGCGCTCGTCGAAGCCGGACACCCGATCGTGGGGGTGTATACGCAGCCGGATCGCCCCTCCGGCCGCGGACAGAAGCTCAGTGCCTCGCCAGTTGCCCGGCGGGCAGCGGCGCTCGGCCTGCCCACGTTCAAACCCGAGAAGCTGCGTGGCAACGAGGCTGCGATCGCCGAAATGCGCGCGCTGGCCCCGGAATGCATGGTCGTGGTCGCCTACGGGCTGATCCTGCCGCAGGTAGTGCTCGATATTCCCGTTCGCGGCTGCCTCAACATCCACGCGTCGCTGCTGCCCCGCTGGCGCGGCGCGGCGCCCATCCAGCGCGCGGTGCTGGCTGGCGACCCGCAGACCGGCGTGACGATCATGCAGATGGACGCGGGACTCGACACCGGGCCGATGCTGTTGCGCGAGGCGCTGCCGATCTCGCCCGAGGCAACGTCCGGCGACGTCCACGACGCGCTCGCCCTGCAGGGTGCACGACTGATCGTCCAGGCCCTGTCCGCAATCGAGCGCGACGAACTGCCCGCGCAGCCGCAACCGGCGGAAGGCGCCAGCTATGCCGGCAAGCTGAGCAAGGAAGAGGCGCGGCTGGACTGGTCGCTGCCGGCAGCCGAGCTGCGGCGCCGTATTCACGGTTACAACCCGATGCCCGGCGCCTGGTGCGAATGGAACGGCGAGCGCATCAAGCTGCTGCGCGCCACGCTCGGCCCGGAAGACGGTACGGGGACTTCGCCGCCGGGCTCGGTGCTGGCGTCGGATGATCGCGGATTGAGCGTCGCCACCATGCAGGGCGTCCTGCGCATCACCGAAATGCAGCGGCCCGGCGGCAGACCCACTGGGCCGATGGCCGCCTACGGAAATCGTCCTCCGCTGGATCAACGGCTGAGCTGAGAAAGCCGCTCAGCGCTGCGGCGCCGGGTCCGTGTAGACCATCGGATATCGACGACCATTGATCGCCGCGGCCGTGTCAGGAACGTACTGGGCAGCCGCGTCCACCTTGGGAGCCGGTTCGTCGCGCGATGCGCGTACCGCGACGCTGGCCAGCACGGCGACGGTCAGAACCGCCAGAACGGCGAAGCGGAGCAGGAAGTCGACGAGGGTCTTGGAAAGGGCTCGGGCTTGCATACGGCCATCCTAGGCACGATGCCCGGCAGCGGCCGGCGCAGCGGGCCGAACGCCGGTGACCGGCCGACGAGAGGCTCCGATCTCGACCCCGCGCCGATCCGGCACTACGCTCGTCGGCCGATGACGACCGCCGATGTGATGGCCGCGGCCCGTGCGACGCGTCCCCTG
>CAZXXM010000114.1:0-9317 GCA_964644715.1 uncultured Salinisphaerales bacterium | reverse complement strand
ACGATTTCTGGGCGCTCCAACAGCTGGTCAACGAGGGCATCTGCAATCCGCAGATGCTCGCGCCCGACGTGCTCGACGGATTCGTGCGGCTCGGCGTGCGTGTGATTCGCGGCCAGGATTTCGCGGTGCTGCAGCGTCACGGGTTCTTCCGCGACGACGTTCGCTACGACAACGGCCAGCTGCTGCTGGCGGACGGCCGGCGATGCGTGGCCAACGTGGCAGACCCGGATGCACGCAAGCTGATGGGCGAGGCCGCGCTCGGCGAGCGCCTGCGCGGCGGGGTGATCCTGCACGGCGGTTTCTTCCTCGGCCCGCGCGACTTCTACGACGGCTTGCGCGCGATGACGCAGGAGCAGCGCGACCTCATCTGCATGACCGGGGTCGACAAGGTCAACCAGCTCGACCTGAATCCGCGCCTGTACCGGGAGCAGCGCATCCACGCCCGCTTCATCAACACCGGCATGATGGCCACGCTCAATGGCGCCGTCGTGTCGGATGGGCTGGCCGACGGACGTGTCGTCTCCGGCGTCGGCGGCCAGTACAACTTCGTCGCGCAGGCGCACCAGCTGCCGACCGGCCGCTCGATCCTGATGGTGCGCGCGGTGCGCACACCCGACGACGGCGGCACATCGACCAGCAATCTCATCACCGAGTACGGACACTGCACGATTCCGCGTCATCTGCGCGACGTGCTGATCACCGAATACGGGATCGCCGATCTGCGTGCTCAGACCGACAGCGAAGTCGCCAAGCGCCTGCTCAACATCGCGGACTCGCGGTTCCAGACCGCATTGCTGGCGAAACTGCAGGCCGCGGGCCGCATCGAAGCCGGGTATCGCATTCCCGACGCGTTCCGCGCGAATACGCCGGAAGCCCTCGCCGATCGCCTTCGCACGGCGAGCAAGGCGGGCCATCTGCCGGCGTTTCCGTTCGGCACGGATTTCACCGAGCAGGAACTGCGTCTCGCCAAAGCGCTCAAGCGCGTCAAGGCGCGTGCTGCGAGCACGCCGAAGTGGAAGCTCGCGCTCAAGGCGCTGACGGCGGGTGCCGTACCCCCTGCACTCGAAGCCGACGTCGCGCGTCTCGGTCTGCAGAAACCGAACGACATCCAGGACAAGGTTGCACGCGCCCTGCTCGTCGAGGAACTTCAGAAGCCTTAGCCGCCGTAGCCCGGACGAAGTCCGGGGTTGCGCCATCCAGGCAGAGACCACCCCGGACGTCGTCCGGGCGACGACGTCACCGACGCGGCTATCATCGCCGCCCCGTTTTCAGAACCCCGACCTCCGATCATGTGGTTTCGCAACCTGCTGCCCTACCGGCTCGACGGCATCTGGGGCATGTCGCCCGGCGAATTCGAGAAGCGGCTTTCCGAACGCACGCTGCAACCCTGCACGGGACTGACGGCGCAGACCCAGGGTTGGGTCTCGCCGCGCGAGGACGAGCAGCTCGTGTACGGCCAGGGTCGTCAGCTGCTGTTCGCGCTCGGCACCGAGACCAAGTTGCTGCCCATGTCGGTCGTCAAGGACGCGGCCAAGGCGAAGGCGGCGCAGATCGAGGCGCGCATGGGCTTCAAGCCGGGCAAGAAGCAGATGCGCGAACTGCGCGAACAGATCCTGTCCGAGCTGCTGCCCAAGGCGTTCGCGAAACGTCGCGCGACACGCGTCTGGATCCATCCGGAGGCCGGCTGGCTGCTGGTGGACACCTCGAGCCCGAAGCGCGGCGACGAGGTCCTCACGCTGTTGCGCGACACGCTCGGGGAATGCCCCTTCTATCCGCTCGACACCGCGCAGTCGCCGATGAGTTGCATGACTGCGTGGCTGGCCAAGGGCGATGCGCCGGGTAAGTTCTCGCTCGACCAGGACTGCGAGATGAAGAGCGGCGGTGACGATCCGGCCGCGGTGCGCTTCGCCAAGCACGGTCTCGAGGGCGACGACGTGCGCCGCCATGTGAAGGACGGCAAGTCGGTGACCCAGCTCGGGATGACCTGGAATGATCGCGTTCGCTTCGTGCTCGCCGACCCCGGCATCGTGCGCCGCGTGCGTTTCGAGATGATCGAGCAGGATCGTGCGGAGAACGAGCCGCAGGGCAATGCCGAAGAACGCTTCGATGCCGACTTCGCTCTGATGACCGGCGAGCTGACCGAGCTCATGAACGGATTGATGGAAGCGCTGGGCGGACCGAAGTAGGACTGACCCTTCGCCGCAGCCCGGACGAAGTCCGGGGCTGCGGTGCGTATTCGAGCAGAACCCCGGACTCCGTCCGGGCTACGAGTTGCGAGCGAGGCTTACGCCGGCGTCAGGGGTTGGTCAGTTCGATGACGCCGACTCGATAGAGCGTGGTCGTGCCGCTGATCTCGTTGCCGACGGCCAGCAGCGGAACGCCGGGAATCGGGCTCTGCGCCGCCGGGATCACGACGATGCTCTCGGGTCCCAGGTCTCCCGCGGCACCTGCATCGTTGACGGTCTGGCTCGGGATCGACACCGACATCTCGCGGCGGTTGACGTACTGCACGAAACGCGCGGCGTGGGGGTTGCTGATGTCGTAGACCATCACGCCGCCCATGCGCTCGAGGCCGATGAAGGCGAACGTGCGACCCGCGATCTGCGCCACCGCGAGGGCCTCCGGTTCCGGGCCCTTGTTGTCGCTGCGCGAGTCGCCGACGCTTTCCGCGTTGTCGTTGTTGAAATTGGCGCCGTAACGCAGCGCGGTGATGCGCTCGAAGTCGGAGCCGCTGTCGAACACCTGCGTGCCGTCGTCGGCCCAGATCGAGAATGAGCGGCCGCCGAGCACGTAGATCTGATCGAAGTCGTTGTCCCCGTCGGTGTCGCCGAGCCGGTTGGTGGCGTTGAGCCGCCCGAGCGCGTCATTCGCTTTCAGGGCGGCCGCGTTGGGGAATGCCGTAGGATCCAGCACGTAACCGCCGCTGCCGATGCGCGCCTCTTCCGTGAAGCCGGTGTAAGAGCGCGCGTCGCCCTCGTTGGCGGTGACGTAATAGCTGCGTCCATTGAACAGATAGGACGCGATCGTGTCCGGCTGGTACATGCCGAACACCGGCCAGTTCGCGATCTTCGGGCCACCGTCCCGATCGCTCGGGTCCAGCTCGTTGCCGAGAATGCGGTGGTCCTTGTAGCCCAGCGGCAGGATCTCGGTGACGGTGTTCGACACCAGGTCGATCTTGGCGAACGCGTTGTTCTCCTGCAGCGTCGCGAAGGCCGTGAGGCCGTCCGGCGAGACTGCGATGTACTCGGGCTCGAAATCCTGCGCGACGCTGGCGTTCGGTCCGTAGATGCGGACGCCGCGCGCCCTCAGCGCGGCGGCCTGCGCGTTGAACGCCGTGAATCCGGCTGTCACCGCGGTGGGCGCGGTGCCGCCGTTGACGGTGACGATGCTGATCGAGCCTTCGGGATCGATGCTGTAGTTGGCATTGGGCTCGCCTTCGTTGGCGACCAGCACGCGCAGACCGTTCGGCGTGAACGTGAGCATGTCGGGCAGCGCGCCCACGGCAACCTCGCCGAGCTTGGCCAAGGTCGCGGCGTTGTAGAAGACCACCGAGCCCGGATCGGTTTTCGGAGAGGCTTCGATCGCCACGGCGACGATGCCGTTCGACACCGCGACGCTGTTGGCGCTCGCGCCTTCGGTGCTCGCATCGATGGTGCCGACCAGGACCGGCATGGCCGGATTGGCGATGTTGAGAACATCGACCGTAACCGCGCTCGAGTTCACGACGAACAGGCGCTGGCGCGGAGCGTCGTAGGCCACGATCTCGGCGGCGCCTGCGTTGAAAGCATTCGCCTCGTAGGTGCCCAGCACGCTCAGGTCGAGAATCACCTCGCTGCGGCCGCTCGGGCCGGCAGGTCCTGCCGGTCCCGCAGCGCCATTGGAACCTGCGGGTCCGGCAGGGCCAGCGGGACCCGGCTCGCCCGCAGGACCGGCTTCACCGGCAGGACCCGTTGCGCCGTCATCGCCGTCGCTGCCGGAGCAACCCGCCGTGATCATCACCGTCATGCTGCACGTCAGCACCAGCAGCCATCGTCGAAACATGTCCCCGTTCTCCCCTCGATCCCGCAAATGGAAGCTCGGGAAACTAGGGGGCCGCGATGGCGGTCGCGTGAAGCTTTCGTGGCGGCGTGGTGACCGAGGCGTGGCCGGCCCGACGAGAACTGCCGCGACCGATCAGTCGACGGTGAGCAGTTCTTCGAAGAACGCGCCGATGCCGCGCGCGCGGTCGACGAAGTGGATCTCGAGGATCCAGTGGCGTTCGCGGCCCCGCGAGTCGAGGCCGCGCATCGGCTCATGGTGCGCTGCATCGGCGTAGCCGGTCGTCATGTTTTCGGCCAGCGACTTGTGCGGGAACTCGCCGACGAAATGTGCCGCGATGACACCGCCGAACTCCCATCCGTCTTTCTTCGCCAGCGACTGCAGATAGGCGAACAACTGACTGCCGGTGATCGCGGGATGGTCCTTGAAATACTGCTTGCCGGCCGCCAGTGCACGTTCCGCGTCGTCGCGCAGGCGCCACTTGTGCGGATCCTCACCGAGCACGTAGGTGCGGCCGACATCGGCTTCCCACTCCGCGAACACCGGTCCGAGATCGATGAAGACGATGTCGTCTTCGCCGAGCACGCGCTCGGGAGGATTCTCGTTGTAGATCGCCAGCGTGTTCGGCCCCGCTCGCACCAGGCGCTTGTGCCAGTTCGTCTCGATCCCGAACTCGCGCCGTCCGAGCTCCGCGATCTCGCGCGTGAGCTGCGACTCCGACACACCGGGCCGGATCAGGTCGGCCCCGATCCGGTCGAACAGCGTCATCGCCATTCGCTGGGCGTGGGCGAGAGCCGCGATACGATCCGATTCAGCCAGCATGGGCGTTCCGTTGTTCCGCATGAGCTTCCGCAAGGGCGGCGATCGGCGCGATGACGCGGCACCGGCCTCGCAACGTCGTTACAGCTCGAGACGGCGAAATATACGCTCCGGGATATTCCGGATGATCTGCATGATCCCCCACCAGAACCACGGCGCGTAGATCACCGGCCGGCCCGCGATCATGCCGCGGACGATCGTCTTCGCCACCGAATCGGCCGACGCCCACAGCGGCCCCTTCTTGTCGAACGCCGCGGTCATCGGCGTGTCGACGAAGCCGGGCTTGATCGTGATCACGCGCACGCCCTTGTCGTGCAGGCGCTGACGCAGTCCGCTGGTGAACGCGGTGACCGCCGCCTTGGCGGAACCGTAGACGTAGTTCGACTGGCGTCCGCGGTCGCCCGCCACCGAGGAAATCACCGCCAGCGTTCCCCGGCGCTGGGATTCGAAGCGGTTCGCGACGAGCGTGCACAAGGCGATCTGGCTCAGTGCGTTGGTCTGGTATTCGGCGAGCGTGCGTTCCACCGATGCTGCGCACGCAGCCTGGTCGGGCAGCGTTCCATGCGCGATCAGCACCGTATCCAGGCCCTCCATCGCGACACTCGCCGCTTCGATCATGCCGGCGTGCGCAGCCAGATCGTTGGCGTCCTGCACTTGGAATTGCGTCATGGATGCGCCGCGCAGCTTCAGATCCTCCGCGATGGCCGCCAGTGCCTGCGGCCGTCGCCCGACCAGGAACAGGCGGTCCCCGCGTCTTGCGAATTGGCGCGCGACGGCTTCGGCGATCGCCGACGTCGCGCCCACCACGAGCACTCTTCTCAAGCGGTTTCTCCCTGCGGATCCTGCGACACGCGCCGCCAGAACGACGATGAGAATCGCGGATCGATGAAGCGGCGGAACTCCTTCCAGCGCGGGAAATACTGCTGGAAGGATGCGGCGGACATCCGGGCATCTTTCGCCGGGTAGACCGCGCCACCAGCCTTGCGCGTGATCCCGTCCAGCGTCTCCAGAAGTTTCAACGTGGGAGAGCCCGCGTTCGGAAAATCCAGAGCGAGGGTCACGCCGGGACGAACGAACGACAGCAGGCCGGGCGACGCCTGCTCCCCGAATTTCTTGAGGACCGCGAGAAACGAACCGGATCCGGTGGCGGCGATCGTCCCGAGCATCTCCTCCAGGCTTTCTTCGGCCACGGCCGGCGGGATCACGCACTGGTACTGGTAGAAGCCGCGGGGCCCGTAGATTCGGTTCCAATCCCGCACGCCGTCGAGAGGATGGAAGAACGGGCGGTAGTGCCAGACGTCGGGGCGCTGAGCAGCCGGCCGGCGGTAGTACAGCGTGTTGAACAGGCGCAGCGACAGGCGGTTGACCAAGGGCAGCGGCGGCGTGAACGGAAGACGCCATCGGCTCTCGCGCGGAATCGATCCTTCCACCGCGGCATGGTTGGCGCGCATGAAGACACCGCGGCCGCGTTGTCGTCCCCGCGCAGTGCAGTCGAGCCACGACACGGTGTACTCGTGGTCGGCATCGGAATCGTGCGATAACTCGAAGAAAGCGGACAGATTGGCGAATCGCAGGCTCTCGCCACGCAGGAACGGCCCCGGCACGCGTCGCAGCTGCAGGCGGACGCGACGGATCAGTCCGGTCAGACCGAGGCCGCCGACGGTCGCCGCGAACCAGTCCGCGTTCTCCGACGGCGTGCACCAGCGTTCCGATCCATCGGAGCGCAACAGCTCGAAACCCAGCACGTGGTGGCCGAAGGTGCCGAGGCGGTGATGGTTCTTGCCGTGCACGTCGTTGGCGACCGCGCCGCCCAAGGTGACGAAGCAGGTGCCGGGCGTGACCGGCACGAACCAGCCGCGAGGCAATGCGAACGCGATGACCTCGCCGAGCAGCATCCCCGCTTCGCATTCGATGACGCCGTTGTCGGCGTCGAACGCGATGTAACGATCGAGTCCGCGAGTGAGCAGCAGGGTTCCACCGTCGTTCTGGCAGGAGTCGCCGTAACTGCGACCATTGCCGTAGGGAAGCAAGGAACCGGGATCGTCGAGCGCCAACCGCTGGTACCGGTTCGTGAGCGCGATCGTGCGATGACGATGCTGCGGCCAACGGCCCCAGGAGCTGCCGGCGCCGGACATGTCAGATGGCGATCAGCACGCCGGCGACCATCAGCGCGGCGAGGACCAGGCTGGTGCGATCTCGCAGCGCGAACACGATCGGATCGTCGTGCATCTGCCCGCGCGAGGTCAGCAGCCAGACGCGCGAGATCCAGAACAGCATGACCGGGGGCAGCAGCCACAGCGCCTTGGCATGGGTGTACAGCGCCCCGGAGGCGGCGCTGTTGATGTACAGCGCCAGCACGACGATGGCGCTGTACCCGGCCGAGGTACCCAGGCTTTGCAGCAGGCCCAAGTCGCTGGTGTTGTAGCCGCGACCGTGCGACGGACCGGCGCCGGCTTGCCGCGCATCGTCGAGTTCGGCGAAGCGCTTGACGGTGCCCAGGCTCAGGAACATGAAGACAGAGAATCCAAGCAGCCAGAACGAGGGCCAGATCAGGGTCGCGGCGCTGCCCGCGATGATCCGCATCGTGTACAGCCCGGCCAGCATCATCACGTCGATCAGGGCCACGCTCTTGAGTCGCAGCGAGTAGGCCCAGGTGAAGACGTAGTACGCGGCCAGCGCCAGGCAGAACGAGGGGCCGACTGCCACCGCGACGGCGGCCGAGCCGAGCAGCAAGACGATGCCCGCGATGACGCCGCTCCTGGCCGACAGCAGTCCCGCGGCGAACGGCCGCCCGCGCTTGCGCGTGTGACGTCGATCCGACGGCAGGTCCAGCAGGTCGTTGAAGAGGTAGACGCTGGACGCGCACAGGCCGAACGAGAGAAACGCCAGCAGCGCCTGGATCAAAGTGGCCGGCTCGCCGATCTGGTGCGCCAGCAGCGCCGGCACGAAGACCAGGGCGTTTTTCACCCACTGGTGCAGGCGCATCGCCCGAATCCAGGTGCGGACGTTCCCGTGCGAGGCCGGGAATCGCCGGTCCACGGTGCAGACGGCCGCCGCCTCGCGCGCCAGCGTCTCGTCGCCGACGACGATGGCGCGCGCGGCCGATCGCCAGACCGGCAGATCCTGCGCATCGTTGCCGGCGTAGTCGAAGCCTTTCTCACCGAAGCGCTGCACCAGTGCTTCGCGTTTGGCGTCGCCCGCGAGATTGTTCCGGCCGTCGCTGGCGATCACCTCGTCGAACAGGCCCACGCATTCGGCCACCGATTCGGCGGTCCTGCGATCCGAGGCCGTGACCAGCACCAGCCGGCGGCCGTCGCGCTTCTGCGTCTGCAGCCATTCGAGCAGCTCGGGACGGATCGGCAGCACCTCCGCGTCCACCGGGGCGCGTTGTGCGACGAAGGCCTTGAAAGCCGCCTTGCCGCGACCGAGTTGCGCCGGCAGGGCGAACAGCGACAGCGGCGAGGACTTGGCGAGTGCGAGCAGGCCTTCGTGCAGCGTGTCGACCGGCGTCAGCGTGCCGTCGAGATCGACGCAGAGCGGAACGGAAACCTTCGTCATGGCGCGGAGCGCGGCGCCGGCCGCAGACTCAGGAATTCCAGCAGCGTCGCCGCCACGAACCCGACGATCACGGCGAACCAAAGCGTGGCCACGCGGCAGATCAGGGTGGCGACGATGGCAACCGACGCGGGTGCGCCCAGCGTCGTCAGCAACGCGATCATCACCAGCTCCATGCCGCCGATGCCGCCCGGCATGAAGAACGCCGCCGCGCCGGCGAGCCCGGCGATGGCGAAGACGCCGATTGCGGTCATCGGCGGCACGTCGATCGACAGGCCCTGGCAGATCAGGTGAAGGCCCAGCCCCTCCGCGCTCCAGGACACGAGCCCGAGGGCGAGCCCCGGCAACAGCAGGCGAGGTCGCAGCAGGCGGCTGGAAGCGCGCAGCAGGCGCGCGCCCAGCTGCAGCGGCCCTGACATCCGCGACGACGGTCGGCCCGCGGCCCTGCGATCCAGCCAGGCCGGAATCGCGGGATGTCCGCAGAGTCCGAGCAGCGCGAAAGCGAAGACAAAGGCCACCAGCAGCAGGGGCTGGTACTGGGTATGGCCGAGCACGATCAAGCTCGCCAGCAGCACATAGGCCAGGACGTCGAGCAGATGTTCGACGAACAGGACCGCGAAGGTATCGGCGTAGGGCACGCCGTGCTCGCTCAGGTAGACGCCGCGAACGGCCTCGCCAGCCTTCGCCGGGCTGACCGTGAACATGAAGCCGGCCAGATACATCAGCAGGTGCTGCGTCCAGCCGAGCCGGTACCCGAGTTCGCGCAGGTAGAGATGCCAGCGCTGGAAGCGCAGCCCGTAGTTCAACAGCGACAGCGCGAGCACCAGTGTGGCGCCCGACCAGCCCAGTTGCGCCAGCGCCCGCTCCAGCGCGGGGTAATCGGCGGCGATCGCCAGTCCCAGGTA
>CAZXXM010000113.1:0-9323 GCA_964644715.1 uncultured Salinisphaerales bacterium | reverse complement strand
GCGAGCCGGGCGGCGTGTTCGGGCACTTGTCGAGGTAATCGGGCACGCCGTCCTGATCGAGATCGATCGGGCAGCCGTCCGAATACACCTGGACGCCCTGCGGCGTGTTGGGGCACTTGTCCTTGCGATCGAGGACGCCGTCGCCGTCGGAATCCTTGAACTCACCGCCGAAGGAGTAGCGGAAGCTCGCGCCGATGTTGTGCGCCTTGTATTCGCCTTCGAGGTTGGTCTTGACGCCGTTGGCGCCGGTGCTCTTGAACTCGGGGTCTTCCGCGGTGATGTAGCGGTAATCGAGTGAGACCAGCGTCGAGTTTCCGAACCAGTAGCCGAGGCCGCCGCCGAGCTGGAACGTCAGCGTGTCGTCGTCACCCTTGGTGTTGGAGTTCTTCAGCTCCGTGTTCTGCATGCCGATGCCGCCGCCGAAGTACGGGGCGAAATTGCCGAGATCCACGTCGTACCAGACGTTCGCCATCAGGCGGATCGCGCGGATCGACGCGTTGCTCGTCGACGCGACGCCGCCGCCGGCGATCTGGATCGACTTCACGTCGTTCTCGGCGTAGCGCAGGTTCAGTTCGGGGCGCAGACCGCCGTCGAACATGTAGCCGAAGCTGGCGCCGCCGCCGAAGCCATCGTCCATCTTGATGGTCGAGTCGACCGTCGTGGACGATCCCGGCGTGAGCGTGGCGGTGCTGTTGTTGCCCAGCACGCAGAGATCGGGCGTCAGCCCGACGGCGAGGCCGAGCAGGTCGATGGGCAGGATGCAGGAATTGGGCGAGCCGGTGACGACATCCGGAATGTCGATCGTCAGCGTGCCGTCGATGTCCTCGACGTCCGAGTAGAACCCTTCGAGACCGAAGTACCAGCCCGGCGCCGCCTGAGCCATCGCCGAAACCGAGAACCCTGCCAGGCTTGCGCCGATCAGGCCCTTTACGAGCCCGCTGCGTAGGCTTTTATTGATTGCCATGCATCCCCCGAAACACGCCCAAAGCACGAATGAGATTCCTGGGCAGAGCGGGTACGCCGTGAGCGAACGACCGTTTGAGACGGTCTTTCACCCTGCACCGGGACGAACTTTAAGTTCAAATGCCAATTTACTGACTTTGCTGGACTTTGCAAAGAGGGTTTTGCCTTACATTCCCAGCTGTTTCGCGGCCAGATCCTTCATGATTTCCAGCGAGCCGCCGCCGATGGTCAGCACCTTGGTTTCGCGGTAGATGCGCTCGACCTTGGCCCCGCGCAGGTAGCCGGCGCCGCCGAATATCTGCATCGCCTCGTTGGCGATCAACTCCACCGAGGAGCAGGCGAAGAACTTGAGCATGCAGACCTCGGCGATCGGAATCTGCCGGTTCGATACGCGCCAGGTCACCAGGTCCAGATTGGCCTTCACCGCTTCCAGGCGCATGCGCATGTCCACCAGCTTGTGGCGAATGACTTGGTTCCGGATCAAGGCCTTGCCGAAGGTCTCGCGCGAGCGGGCGTAGTCCATCGCCTCGTCGTAGCAGACCTTCGCGAACGCGTAGGCCTGGGCCGCCAACATGATCCGCTCCTGGTTGAAGTTGAGCATGATGGCCATGAAACCCTGGTTCTCGCGCCCGACCAGATTCGCCACCGGCACCCGGCAGTTGTCGAAGTAGAGCGTCGCGGTGTCCGAGCAGCGCCAGCCCATCTTGTCGAGCGGGGTGCGGCTCAGGCCCGGCGTATCGCCCTCGATCACCAGCAGCGAGACTCCGCCCATGCCGGCGCCTCCGGTGCGCACGGCGCAGGTCAGGTAGTCGGCGCGCATGCCCGAGGTGATGAAGGTTTTCGAGCCGTTCACGATGTAGTGATCGCCGTCGCGCTCGGCCCGGGTTTTCAGATTGGCGACGTCCGAGCCGCCTCCGGGCTCGGTGATCCCCAGCGCGGCGATCTTGCGGCCTTCGAGCACCGGACGCGCGTAGCGCGCTTGCAGCTCGGGAGAGCCGACGTGGCAGATCGGCGGGATGGCGATGGTGTGGCTCATCAGGCTCGCGATGACGCCGCCGCTGCCCGATCGGGCGAGCTCTTCGGTCAGCACGACGCCGTAGAACAGGTCGGGTACCTCGATGCCGCCGCAGCGCTCCGGAAAGCCGACCTGCAGCACGCCGGCTTCGGCCGCCTTCCGGTGCAGTTCCCGCGGAAGGCTGCCTGCCGTCTCCCAGGCCTCGACATGGGGTGAAATCTCCTTTTCCACGAAGCGCCGTGCTTGCACGCGAAAGTCTTCGTGGTCCTTGTCGTAGAAGGGTGAGGCGTAAGTCATTTGGATTACCGTAAAAGTGAAATCTGATCCACGGGAACGCTAGTCCTGAGCTAGCATCCGTTCAAGTCCCCGGTTCACACCCACACGCCCGATCGCATGACCAACGCTGCCAAGGAACTACCGCTCGACCGCTTCTATCACTGGGAGCGCACGCAGCCCGACGCGATCTATCTGACGCAGCCGATGGGCGGCGGTACGGTGCGCGACTGGACCTGGAAGCAGGTCGGCGACGAGGCGCGTCGCATGGCGGCGCATCTGCAGAGTTTTCACTGGGAGCCAGGTTCGAGGATCGCGCTGATCTCGAAGAACTGCGCGCACTGGATCATGGCGGATCTGGCGATCTGGATGGCCGGGCACGTCTCCGTGCCGCTGTATCCGACGCTCACCGCGGAATCCGTGCGCCAGGTCCTCGACCACAGCGGTTCCAAGCTCTGTTTCATCGGCAAGCTCGACGACTGGCCGGTGATGAAGGACGGCATTCCCGAGGGTGTCGAGCGAATCCGCTTGCCGTTGTCGCCGGACGTGCCCTGCGCGCAGTGGGACGAGATCGTGGCGCGCACGCAGCCGCTGTCCGGCAATCCGGTACGCGCGGGGGACGACCTCGCCACGATCATCTACACCTCCGGCACGACCGGCATGCCCAAGGGCGTGATGCACGACTTTGCCGGCATGGGCTGGGCCAGCAAGACGCTCGATCGGCGCTACCACCTCGTGCCGGGCGATCGCATGTTGTCGCACCTGCCGCTGTCTCACGTGGCCGAGCGCTGGGGCCTGGAGTGCGCGTCATTGCACGCAGGGTTCCGCATCTTCTTCGCCGAATCGCTCGAGACGTTCGCACGCGACCTGCGCGCGGCCCGCCCCACCGTTTTCGGAACGGTGCCGCGGCTGTGGGTGAAGTTCCAGCAAGGCGTGCACGCCAAGATGCCCCGGCAGAAGCTCGATCGGCTGATGCGGATCCCGCTGCTGAATCGCATCGTGAAGAAGAAGATCCTGACGGCAATGGGCATGGACGCCACGCGCCTCGCGTTGGGCGGTGCCGCGCCGATGCCGCCGGCGCTGCTCGACTGGTACGCGCGCCTGGGCCTGTCCCTGATGGAGGCCTATGGCATGACCGAGAACTTCGGGTGCTCGCATTCCAACGTTCCCGGACGTCAGCGCGTGGGCTACGTGGGCGAGCCGTATCCCGGCGTGGAGCAGAAGCTGTCCGAATCGGGCGAGGTGCTGATGCGCAGTCCCGCGCTGATGAAGGGCTACTACCTCGAGCCGGAAAAGACGCGCGAGACGATGACGGACGACGGCTGGCTGCGCACCGGCGACCTGGGCGAGATCGACGAAAAGGGCCGCCTGCGGATCACCGGCCGTGCCAAGGAACTGTTCAAGACCTCGAAGGGCAAGTACGTGGCGCCGGCTCCGATCGAAAACCGTCTGACCTCGCACACCGGTATCGAGGCCTGCTGCGTGATGGGGGCCAACAGCGCGCAGCCCTTCGCGGTGGCGATCCTGCCGGCCGACGCGGTGGCCGCTTGTTCCAAGGATCCGGCCCAGCGCACGACGCTGATGGCTTCGCTGGAGGCTCATCTGGCTGCGGTCAACACGCAGCTCGATCCGCACGAGCAACTCGATTTCATCGCCCTGAGCACCGAGGCCTGGACCGTCGAGAACGGGTTCATCACGCCGACGCTGAAGGTCAAGCGCAACGTCGTCGAAAAGCATTACGAGCCGCGCGTCGGCGGATGGGCGGCGCAGCGCGCGAAAGTGGTGTGGGACACCTGAAGAATCCGTAGCCCGGACGAAGTCCGGGGCGTTGCCCGCAAATCGAATGGCCACCCCGGGCGGGCAACACGAGGGGCGACGCCGGTGCCCCGTCGTCACACGCAGGTTCTAAGATCGCCTGCCGCCGTCCCGACGATCGACGCCCATGAAGCTTCCCAAGTCCTACCTGAACCCCGACTTCCTGATGAGCCCGGACGCGCGCACGGTCCGGCTTCTGTGCGAGTACCTGGATCCGGAGCGGCGTTTCCGCGAACTCGATATCCGGCGGGGCGTGATCTTGTTCGGGTCGGCGCGCCTGCCGCGCGAATCACCGTCCTATCAGGATGCCGCGGCGCTGGCCGAATTGATCGCCCGATGGACGACGCAGGCACACACGTTGCCCGAGCGCTATTACATCGTCACCGGCGGCGGTCCCGGCATCATGCAGGCGGCGCACGAGGGCGCGGCCCGCGTGGACGCCACGCTCAACGTCGGCCTCAACATTTCGCTGCCGCACGAGGAACAGGCCAATCCCTTCGTCGACGATCGGCGCAGCGTGGTGTTCCATTATTTCTTCATGCGCAAGTTCTGGTTCATGAACTTGGCGCGAGCCGCGGTGATCTTCCCCGGCGGCTTCGGAACGATGGACGAGCTATTCGAATTGCTGACCTTGACGCAGACCGGCAAGTCCTCGCGGATGCCGATCGTGCTCTACGACCGTTCGTTCTGGGCCGAGACGATCAATTTCGAGTCGTTCGCGCGTCGTGGGCTGATCCGCCGCGAAGACCTGGACTTGTTCGCCTACGCCGACACGCCGCAGGAGGCGATGCAGCAGGTCTTGTCGGGATTGCCGGCCTGAGCGGAGCGCCGTCGCGTTTCGCGCTGCGGCGCCGAAGGCTTGGATGAGGCGGCCGGATCGAGATCCGGCCGCGCCGTCGCGTCGTGACGAGGCCCGCCGCGGGCCTGCTCAGGAGCGGCTGCGGGGGGGCTCGTCGAAATCGAGATCGTCGTCCACCAGCTTTCGAAGCTGGCGCATTTCCTTGTACCGCTCCACGTCGCGCCAATCGCGCGAGCGGGTGTCGACCGGCGGATCATCCGGCTCGATCACGCTGACGTCTTCGTCGCCTCCCTCGGATTCGAAAGGCGCGCTGTCATCGAAGCTCTTGGGCGCTTCGGGTTGCGGCTTCTGCTTCGGCTTGCGGGCCATGTCTGAAAACGGTCACCGATTCGGAACGCGACGGCGGGCTTTTAGCAGGCTTTGATGCAATCGTGAAGAGGGCCGCCGAGAGGCTTTCGAAGAGGCCAAATTTGCCCGCTCCGCGTGTCGCTCGAAGGTCCGTGAGCGCATGCGGCGACAGGCTCCGCGCAAGCGGAACGCGCGGCGGTCGACCGGTTCCGTCGGTGATCGCGGGCTACGGCCGGTCATGTCGATCTGAAAGCGCGGGGTCGTACCGCGACGACCCTCCGAACGGGTACGGATCCAATGTCGCTCTGGCCGGAGACCGGCGGCGAGGCGGAGCTTCGCCGGTCATCGGCTCTCGCCACTACCGTGCGCGGTGACCCGTCGTTATAATCCCGGCCCCTCACGGGTTGCCCTCCTCTTCACGAAGAGGCGCTGCGTGTCCGGGGTCGGTTGGATGGTGGTACCGATGGCAGCAGGTTTTCGTGGGGACGTAGCTCAGCTGGGAGAGCGCCGCGTTCGCAATGCGGAGGTCGAGGGTTCGATCCCCTTCGTCTCCACCAACAACCTGCAGGCCCGCCGCTTTGCGCGGTTCCCCTCCACGGGTTCGCACACTGGCCCGTGGAGCCCGGACGCAGTCCGGGGCTGCCTTACCCTTCTGCTCGCACTTCCGCCGGATCCGTCTCCGCGAGCCGGCTGCGCCCGCCGTCAGAAGATCGGATCGATCCGGATCTCCTGGCCCTCGGCCAAAGCCAGCCGGGTCTGCTTGCCGACGTCGCCCGGACGCCGCTGCGCCGGTCCGGCTGCCTCGATCAGCACGTAGGGCTCGCCGCCGTATTCGACGCTGAGTTCGCCGTCGCGCGGCTGGCGCGCCACGGCGAGAAGATAGTGGTTCGGCACCCGCACGCCGATGATCCGCTCTTCCCCGAGGTTGGCGAAGATCGCGGCGAGCAGCGCCGACTTCGTGTCGCAGTCGCCGTAACCTTTTTCGAGCGCGCGCGGAGGCGTGTAGAAGCCAAGCGTTTCGCGGCCGTCTTCCAGCGCCGCCGGAGCCCGATACGCCATGCCGCCTTGCACCAGGGCGGTGGCGGCCGCCATCAGGCCCTCGGTCTGGTATCCCCGTTCCGCGCCCAGCTGGCGCAGCGCGGCCACCAGGGGTTGGACCTGTGCCCGGTTGCGCCGAACCACGGTCGGAATGTCCACCGACAGTCGCGTGGGCTTGCCCGGGATCTCACGGGCACGCAGCGCGTGCGCGCGGTAGTACTGCTTCATGCGCCGGTCGAACTCGGTCGGCGTGCACGTGGCGTCGCGCTGGCAGGCCTGGTGGAGTGCCGTGAGTTCTGCCTGCTTGAAGCCGAACGCCTGCATCGAAGCGAGGCTCGCGTCGGTGTCAACGCTGAAATTCAGGCGCAGCGCTTCGCCGTCGTGATCCGCGAATTCGGCCGTGACGCGGAACTGGCCATCGCGATCGGACGTGCGTACGTAGCGTGGCATCGCCGCCCCCTGCAGCGTGTTCATCGCCATGCCGGGCAGCTGGGGCAGCAGCTCGTTGGCGTGCGCAGCGGGGCCGAGAAGGGCAAACGTCGCGAGCAGTGCGCGCGCGATCCGGGGGAAGGAGAGGGCGCTCGACGTGCTCGGGATCGACATGGTCTTGACGTGCGATCGGATGAGCCTTCATCCGTGCAAGACCTGTTCGGCGAAATCGATCGCCGATTCACGTGTCCTCCGTCAAAGCGCCGTTCGTTCGCGCGCTTCGACCGTTCGAGTCTTCAGCCTGAATCGCGTGTCGCTTGCCGTCCGATCGACGGCGCCGCGAACGGACGCGTGCGGCAGCCGATGAATCCCGCTTCCGGCGTCCGGATGGATCTCCGCGGCAGGCGCGAAAAGCGCGCGCGAAAGAAAAGTGACAAGGCGTGACAGTCCGGTGTCACTCGACTGTCAACGATTGACGGGTTTCCACACCGGTGTGCGCTTGCCGATGAAGGCATCGACACCTTCGCCGGCGTCGTCTTCCATCATGTTGCGCGCCATCACGTCGCCCGCGAACGCATACGCGTCTTCGAGCGTCATCTGCCGCTGGCGGTAGAACATTGCCTTGCCGTAGCGGATCGCGGTGGGACTCTTGGCCCGGATCGCATCGCACTTGCGCTGCACCGCCGCGTCGAGATCCGATTCGGGTACCGCCTCGTTGATCAGCCCCCAGTCCACCGCCGTCGCGGCGTCGATGAAGCGGCCCGTGACGAGCATGTCGAACGAGCGCTTGGGCGAGACGTTGCGGGACAGGGCGACGGCCGGCGTCGAGCAGAACAGTCCGACATTGATGCCGGAGACGGCGAAGCTCGCGTTGTCCGAAGCGATGGCGAGATCGCAGGCCCCGACGAGCTGGCAGCCGGCCGCCGTCGCGAGCCCCTGCACGCGGGCGATGACGGGCACGGGCACGGTCTGCAAGGCCTGCATCACGCGGCTGCAGCGTGCGAACAGGGCCTGGTAGTACTCGGCCGTCGGCGTGGCGCGCATCTGGCGCAGGTCGTGGCCGGCGCAGAAGGCCTTGCCCGACGCGGCGATCACCACGCAGCGCACGCTCGCATCGGCCGCGATCGAATCGAGCTCGCGTTGCAGCGCGCCGAGCAATTCTTCCGACAGGGCGTTGAACTGCCGGGGCCGGTTGAGGCACAGCGTGACGACGCCGTCGTGATCCTGGCGCGCGAGAACGGGTTCGTCGGTATTGCTGGATTCCATCGGGTCCTCCGATTCGCGGTGAGCGCGGTGGGCGTCGAGTGTAGGCGGCCGGATGCCGCTGGAAAACCCGGTGCGAGCGCTGGGGCCGGTGGCGAAGTGGGAGGTTGCGCGGCGTAAAGAAAGGTAAATCCGCTTGGGGCTAAGAGGTCGTTCAGTGACCCGCGCCTAACGTGGGGTCGTGTCTCCACCGGAGTTTTCCATGTACAAGCAACTGCTGTTCGTCTCCACCCTCAGTCTTGGGCTTGCGGTTGCACCGGCCGCGATGGCCAAGCCCAAGCAGGATGTCCACCATCACGATCAGGGTCGCGATCGCGTCGTCGTCATCGAGCATCGCGACGTGCGCGGTCATGACGATCGCCGCGGCCACCACGACCGCGATGATCGCCGCGACGACCGCAGCTGGAAGGCCCAGGCGCGTGAACGGCAGTGGCACGAGACGCGCTATCGCGTCGCGAAGTACCAGGCCCCGCGTGGTTACGTGCATCGTAACTGGCGTGCTGGCGAGCGCCTGCCGACGGGCTATCGAGGTTCGCGGTACGTCGTGCACGACTACCACAGTTATCGCCTGCGTACCCCGCCGCGCGATCACCAGTGGATCCGTGTCGACCACGACGTCGTGCTGACGGCCATTGCCACCGGTGTCGTCGCGGCGGTGGTCTACAACATCTTCCAGTGAGCCGGCGCTGGATCGGGTTCCGCTCGAAGCCGGGTTTTGGTTCCGCCGATACAGAGGCCCGCCTAACGGCGGGCCTTTTTGCCGAGAACGGACGCAACCCCGGACTTCGTCCGGGCGAGGGGCGGGGCGATCCTGCGAACCGGCCGGGCCGCGATTTTGCGGACGCCTGTCCGGAACGCCCACGAACGGACAGGACCCATCGACATGACGGCACGGCACAAGAAGCTGCGATTCGAGAAGGCGGGTTTCCGCGTCGCGTTGAAGAACGCGAGAGCGAGGCGGCGGTGATGGTCATTGCGCCCGGGGATAGCGAGGGCGATGCGGGGAATCGTCACCGGGGCGCCGATCAGTGGCTGTACGTGCTCGGCGGTGTCGGGCAGGCCCGCGTGGGTTCTCGCCGCATCGCGATCGAGAAAGGATCGCTGCTGCTGATCGAGCGGGGCCAGACGCACGAGATCCGCAATACCGGCCGGACCCTGCTGCGAACGCTGAACTTCTACGCGCCGCCGGCCTACCGACGATCGGGCGACACTTTGCCGGCGGGACGACGATGAAGGCCGCGGCCGCTCATCCCGGCACGGTGCCGGCCTCGTCCAGCCGGATCCATCCCCGGCGACGGAACCACGCGAACAGCAGGATCGCGGTGCCGACGTAGAAATAGCCGAACATCCCCAGGAGCATGGCAATCGGCAGGAAGCCGA
>CAZXXM010000112.1:0-9410 GCA_964644715.1 uncultured Salinisphaerales bacterium | reverse complement strand
GGACTCCAGCTGCGTGATCGGCAAATCGTCGCGCAACGCGGTCGTCCTGCAGGACTGGCGCGTCGAAAGCCACCACGCGCGGCTGATGGAAGACGGATCCAGCATCTTCGTGCAGGACCTGCAAAGCCGCATCGGAACCCGCGTCAATGGCCGCCTCGTCCGGACCTACGGTCCCCTGCTCGCCGACGACGTGATCCAGATCCACGACTATCGTCTGAACGTCTCGTCGCGCACGGTCCGCGCAGAGCCGCTGCCGTCCGACGACGTTGCGGGCATCGCCTCGAGCGAGGCCTTGTCGCCCAGGGTGATTGCGCCTCGAGCAGATGATCGCGTCCCGCCTCCGGAAGAGGACCAGAACATCGGTCCGGTCGACGCCGAGGCCTCGCTGATGCACGGCTGGCGCGTCCGGCTCCGGCAGGCGCTGCACGAGCAGATCGACCTGCGCCGCATCAACGTCAGCGCAATGTCGGACACCGAATTGCGCGAGACGACGAGCCGCCTCGTCAGCGAGATCGTCGAAGGATCGAAAGACTTCCCCGCGGCCATCGACAGGGCGACCGTCACCCGGCAGGTCGTCGCGGAAGCGGTGGGACTCGGTCCGCTCGAACCGCTCCTCGCACGTGACGACATCAGCGAGATCATGGTCAACGGCGCGCGGGAACTCTTCTTCGAATGCGCAGGCCGCCTGCATCGCTCGGACGTTTCGTTCACCGACGACAAGGCCGTCCAGGCCACGATCGAACGCATCGTGGCCCCACTGGGGCGGCGCATCGACGAGAGCTCACCGATGGTCGATGCGCGATTGAAGGACGGTTCGCGCGTCAACGCCATCATTCCGCCTCTGGCGCTCAAAGGCCCCTGCCTGACCATCCGCAAATTCATGAAGGAGCGGCTGACGGCCGATCGCCTCGTCGCGTTCGGCTCGATGAGCGATGCGATGGTCTCGTTCCTCGATCTGGCCGTCCGTTACAAGCGCAACGTGCTGATCTCCGGCGGAACCGGCTCCGGAAAGACGACGCTGCTCAACGTGCTGTCCAATTTCATCCCGGAATCGGAACGCATCGTCACCATCGAAGACGCAGCGGAACTTCGCCTGCACCAGCCCAATCTGGTCTCGCTAGAGGCTCGGCCCGCCAATCAGGAAGGCCGTGGCGTAGTGACGATCCGCGATCTCGTCCGCAACTCTCTGCGTATGCGGCCGGACCGTATCGTGGTCGGAGAATGTCGCGGCGGAGAGGCACTGGACATGCTGCAGGCCATGAACACAGGCCACGACGGATCGCTGACGACCGCGCACGCCAACAACCCGCGGGACTGCATCTCCCGACTCGAAGTGATGGTGATGATGTCGGGCATGGATCTCCCGATCGTCGCCATTCGCGAGCAGATCGCCTCGGCCATCCATCTGATCGTCCAGCAGACCCGCTTCGCGTGCGGCGCTCGCAAGGTCACGAACATTTCGGAAATCACCGGCATGGAGAACGGCCGGATCCAGCTCGGGGAAATCTTCCGCTTCGTGCAGAGCGGGTACGACGACGGTCACCGGGTACGCGGGCACTTCGCCGCCACCGGCCTGATCCCCGAGTTCTACGAGGAATTGAGCAGGAGGGGAGCAAGGCTCGATCTGAGTCTCTTCCAGGCGGCGGTCTGAGTTCTTCGGTGACGCCGCGCGGTCCTCTTCGCCGTGCATCCACACGCTTGTCCGATGCATGGCTCCTTTTGAAACTGGGCCGACAGCAGAGCGCGGCCGTCGGGTGCTTCCCGACGGGCCTGCTGGCCCCTTCCTGCCGGAGTCCCGATGACGATCGCGCCCTCGTATCTCGTCGCGCTGATCGCCGGCCTGGCGTTCGGCATGGCGCTCTATCTGGGACACGTCGGTCGCACGGCATGGCGTGGTTACCGGAACGCCTTCCAGGATGCCGCGGAGCGAAACCTCGCCGAGATGTTCCTGTTCGTCGATCCGAGCGCACTGTTCGTCGCCCATCTCTTGCTGCTGGTCCTGGTGTTCGGGCTCGTGTCGCTCGCGGGCGGAGGACTCTTCCTGGCGCTGCTGATCTCGCTGATCGCGGGGGCATCGCCTCCGCTGATCTACGCCGCGCTGCGACGCCATCGTCTGCGCATGGCCATGTCACAGCTGCCGGACACGCTGCTTTCTCTGGCGACGAGTCTTCGATCCGGGCACAGCTTCATGCAATCGCTGGAGACAGCCGTAACCCATCAACAGGCACCGCTCGGACAGGAGCTGGCGCTCGTGCTACGCGAGCTTCGCATCGGCGTTCCCCACGGGGATGCCATGGACAATCTGTATCGCCGCCTGCCCGAAGTCGAAATCCAGCTGCTGACCGCCGCGATGAAGATCTCCCGCGAGATTGGAGGCAACCTCGCGGAGACACTGGAGCGGATCTCCGACACCTTGCGCAGGCGGCTGCAGATGGAGGGGAAGATCCGCAGCCTGACCGCGCAGGGCCGGCTTCAGGGGCTGGTCATGACGGGCCTCCCGGTCTTCCTCGTCGTCGCGCTGAATCAGCTCGAACCTCGCGCCATGCAGTTCCTGTTCACGGCCTGGTACGGCTGGGCGACGATCGCCCTGATCGTACTGATGGAGGCGGTGGGTTACCACTTCATCCAGAAGATCGTGAATATCGATGTGTAGAACGCAACGGCGGTTCGCGATCGGCAGGTGCACGCCATGACGACGCTGCTGATCCCGGCAATGGCCGCTCTGGCCTGCGCCCTGGTGTTCGTCGCGCTACTGGTATTCAGAAGCACCATCCCCGCCCAGGATCGCTCCTACATGGATCCGCTTCCCTGGCAGCTCGGTTTGTTGTGGCCCTTCGTGCTGTTCTTCTCTCACTACTTCAGCCGCTTCTGCAATGCGGACTATCTCGAGCGCGTTCAGTGCGAACTCGTCAGGGCCGGCCTGAGCTACCGCATCAGCGCGGATCAGTTCATTGCCCTTCGTATCGTCGGTGCGCTGTCGTTCATGCTGGTCGTGAACGCGGTCTTGGCGTTCGCCGATCGGCCCGCGGCCGCATACGGGCTGGTCGCTCTCGCCCTGGGCTATTGCATCCCGGTGCTGAAGCTCAGGGACTATCGCCGCCGCCGCGAACGGGCGATCACGCGCCTGCTGCCGACCTATCTCGATTTCATCACGATGGCGGTGGAAGCCGGCCTGAGCCTGTCCAGCGCGCTGGTTCAAGCGACCGTCAACGGTCCCCGCGGAATCCTGAGCCAGGAATTGGAGCGGGTCACGCGTGACATCACCGCCGGCGCAGGCCGGCTCGAAGCGCTCGAGGCGCTGTCGGCACGTCTCGACATGCCGCAGATGACCCGCGTCATCGCTGCCATCGCGCAAGCCGACCAGTGCGGCGGCAGCATTGGAAACACGCTTCGCATCCAGGCGGAACAGCAACGGATGGATCGGTTCCAGCGCGCCGAGAAACTGGCCATGGAAGCTCCGGTGAAGCTGATCTTTCCCTTGGTTGCTTTCATCTTTCCGACGACGTTCGTCGTCCTCGGATTTCCGATCGCGATGAAGCTGATCCATCAGGTCTAAGCGGATGAACACGACAAGGCGCCCGCCTCCACGTGCATACGGCCAGGACGGTCGCCTGATCTTCACGCGCGTGGTGCTGCCGGCCACTTTCATCGCACGCTTGCGCGGGCTGCTGGGGCACCGCGAGCCGCGCGTCCATGAAGCCTGGTGGTTCAGCTCCTGCTCCGCCGTCCACACGTTCGGGATGGCCTTTCCGATCGACGTCCTGCATCTGGCCCGGGACGGACGGATCCTCCGAATCTGCGCCTCCGTGCAGCCTTCCCGCATCTCGGCCTGTCGCGCCAGCACGCAGGTCGTGGAGCTTCGCGACGGTGCAGCGGCCCAGCTCGGCCTCCACGTCGGATATCGCCTCGAGGTGCAAAGATGACCCTGTACTTGAAGATCCTCACGATTGCCTGCATCGCGGCGACCGCCGCTTGCACAACGGGGTCCCGAATCGATCCACCCCGCGACGACCGTTCTTCGCTCCGGTCGAAACTCGACCGCGCGGATCTCGCGCTTCGGGAGGCGAGGTTGGGCGACGCCGAAAGTCTTTACCGGGATCTGTCGATCACCCATCCGCGGCTTCCGGACGTCTGGCTGCAACTGGGGAACATCTACGCGCGGCAGTCCCAGCTCGAGGCGGCGACGTACAGCTACAAGCAAGGCCTGCGCGTCACGCCGGAAGATGGACGTCTCTGGCACAACCTGGCGCTCCTCGAACTGCGGCAGTCGATCAGAACGCTCGAGACCGCCAGCGAACTCCTGCCGCGGGGCAGTCCGCAGCGACCCCGCATCGAGGACCTGCATCGCGCCCTGCTGCTCGCCGGTCACGAGACGCCGCCCGGGAAGCCGTGATGCGCAGCAGCGATGGCGGCGGCACCATCGAATTCCTCGTGGTCTTCCTGTTGTTCGCGGCGCTCTTTCTCGGCCTTTTCGAGATGACGCGCCTCTACCGTGCCAAGCACGTCCTCAACACCGCCACATTCGCGGCCGCGCGCGCGGGAAGCCTTCATCACGCACGCATCGACGCGATGAACGCAGAGCTCGCGAATGGCATGACGCCGCTGCTCATGAACGGCGGCCGATCCGCTGCCGACCTGGGCCTCGCGCGCCGGAGAGCGGCGGCCCTGCTGACTCCTGCCGGAACGGGCGTGTCGATCGTCAGCCCGACAGCCGGGACCTATGCTGATTTCGAAGAATCGCAATGGAGCCGGTTCGAGCACCAGGCGTCTGCCCGCTGGCAACCGGTCCTGCCCAACGACAACCTGCGGCTCCGGCCGCGCGAGCCCCAGATGCCGGCTGTCTCGCGGTCGTCGCCATTGAATCTGCAGGACGCCAATCTCTTGAAGATTCGTGTCGCCTGGTGTCACCGCATCGTGACACCCGTTCTGGATCGGCTGATCTTCGACATCCTCACGTCACCCGCTTTCATCAGCGAGCGTCAGCGGATATGCATTGCGCTCAGTGACGACACCACGGGAACCATCCCGCCCGGCTACTACGTCGCGATCTCCGCCGACGCCATCGTGCGGATGCAGAGCCTGGTGTCGAAAGACGACTTGCCGGTCCGCTAGGCATTCGACGTTTGCGCCTGTGACGACTTGATCTAGACCTTCTCCCGCGCTACTACTGAGTTCTCGAAACGAAAAAGAAACAGGAGCTCCAGCCGGGCCGCCCGGACCGACAGGAGGAGGCTGTCGATGCAAGGGTGCGGAGAAGACCGCCGGGAGGCGAGCCCCCGGCAAGCCCGCACCACGCTTTCAATCGACGGTTCTCCATGCAGACCGGGCACCTTCTTCGGGGAGAAGAGCGTTTTGTCCAATATCGAGGGTTCGAAGACGATGAGAGGGTCGTCGTCTCGGGCTCGATCCGCGCCGCCTCCGGCGCCGGATCGGCAGTCCGACTTCATTGATCCGTGGGCGAACCGCTGCGCTGCTTTCGCCGCCGGTGAAGGATTTCGTCACTTCGTGTTCGGGCTCAGCATCACCCGGCCCGAAGGCCGTTCCGTCCAGTTCGCGCTGACGAACTATCCCCGCGAATGGATGCGCCTCTACGACAACAAGGGCTACATCCGGATAGATCCCGTGGCCGCCCGGTTACTGACCAGCATCACGCCGTTCGCGTGGGACGAGCTCGGTCCGGGTGCGGCAAGGGAAAAGACGTTCTGGAAGCAGGCGTCCCGATTCGGTCTTCGATACGGATACACCGTTCCGGTGCACGGCCCCCGCGGCCAGCACGCGGTGATCGGCCTGGGCGGAATCGATCGGCCTCTGAACGGCCCGGCGAAGAAACAGGTGTTCGAACACGCCTGGTCGTTCGCGGTGGATCTGCTCGCCGAAATTTTCGGCACCTACATCGAGCACGACGGAGGGCCTTCCGTCGTACCGCTCAGCCCCAAGCAGAGAGATGCGCTGTCGATGATTTCTCAGGGCATGTCCATCCGGGAGATCGGCGAGACGCTGGCGCTTCATCCCAGGACGGTCGAATACCACCTGAGCGGCGCGATGCGAAGACTGGGCGCGGCCACTCGCGAGCAGGCGATCGTGCGGGCCCTGCTCGGAGGCGACATCGAAGAGCTGAAATATCCGGCCCATCTGCGTGACTGGTGCCTGCGGATCCAGTCCGACGACAGAGCGGGATCTCCCCCGCGATAAGAAAGTTTCAAATCCTGTGGGTTTGCACAATTGTCAGCATCCGGAGAAATTCCGACACTTCGTCTCACGGTACTCGCAGTCCACCGCGAGAGAAGGGATCACCGGAGATGCCATCGTGAGAGCTCGCCAGAACAGCAGAAGCGCAACGTCGCGTTCCGATCGTTCCAGGCAAAACCGGAAACGCGACCCGCGCGTTCCGGAAACGCTCGACGCCGACGGACCGGAGGACGACCGCCCCGAGCTGATCGCTTCACCCTGGAACAGCGTCGAATCCGCACAACGGCAGCTGCAGACGTTCTCCGAAGCGTTCGGCCTGCCGTACTTCAAACTCTGCCTGCAGGTCCGCAGACAATCCAACGATTACGTTCGCGTGGAGTTCACGAATCTGTCCCGCATGTGGATAGACCGTTACCGCAGGTGCAACTACGCGAAGATCGATCCGGTCCTGACGCTCGTGGAGAACGCGAACGAACCGTTCGCGTGGGACGTCATCGATCGCCGGGACACGGAAGTCCGCCGGTATCTCGAAGATGCGGCCTTCCACGGCCTGATCGACGGCTTCACGGTGCCGCTGCATTGTGCGAATGGCGAATCGGCCCATCTGACGATCGCAGGAGACGCGCTGACGCCGGACATCGAAGAACGCTGGGCGATGTACGCCGCCACGTACCGCTTCCAGTGGACCGCGTTCTCGTGTCTCCGGCCCCTGGTGCTGAGCCTGCCGGGCCCGCCGTCGATGACGCTCACCGACAAGCAGCGCCAGATCCTGTTCCTGCTGATGCAGGGAATGGGCGTCAAATCCATCGCCCGCAGCCTGGGGCTCCATGCGAGGACGGTCGACGACGGGCTGCGTCGCGCCTGCCTGCGCCTGGGCGTGACGTCTCGCGAACAGGCCATCGTCCGCGCCCTCGCCACGCGCCAGATCGATCCTGCGGCGCTCGTTCCCCCGCCCCCGCCGCCCATCGAGTTCCACCTCAACGCGATACGGCGCTAGCCGGCCACGACGCTCGTCGCAGGCCGAGCGCCCCGGTACCGGAAGGATCAGCGACTCGGCGCCGCAGCATTCGAACCAGGCGGGCAATCGATCCCACGCCGATCCGCCTGTTCACCGCATTCCCGTTCGGACGCTTGGGGATGGGCGCGCGCCTCCTTGAATCTCTGGCGGATGCGGGTGCGCTGCTCCGGCGACAAGTCTCTCCACTCGCGCAGACGCTCTCGAACGCGCTGCTGTTGATCGGGCGGCAGCTTGCGGAACTCGTCCCTTCGCATGCGTAGACGATCCCGCTGTTCGGGAGCCAGCTTCTGCCAGCGCTGGAACCGGCTCTTCGCCTGCGCACGCTGCTCGGGTGTCATCGAACTCCAACGCTCGGCTCCGCGGGCCAGTTTCTCGCGGCGCCGCTCGGGCAGTTGATCCCACCGCGGCTCGAACTTCTGCAACAGCTGCCGCTGTTCCGCCGACAACTCGTTCCAACCCGGCGCGGCCTGGGCGGGCACCACGAACGACAGCATCACGGTCACGAGCAGGGCCGCCCGGATCACGCCGAAGCCATTCATCGTTTCACCTCCGTTCGATCCTCCGGCGGCACTCCCGGGGACGACCGTGCGCTGTCTTCGGTCTGCGCTTCGCCATCGCCTTGAGGCGTTTCCCCGGAATCGATTGCCGCCGACTCGCTCTCGCTCCAGTCGGCGAGGAATTCGAGGAAGTCCGCTTCCGCTTCTTCGGCCGCGAGCGCCGCGGGATCGACGCGAACCTGGGCCGCGACGCCGGCCGCACAGATCAGCCATTCAAACACGCTCGTCCGCCTCCGCCAGCCAGGTCAGCACGTCCAGGTCTTCGTAGAGCTCGGCTTCCAGCATCGGATCCTCGTCCTCGTCGACCAGCTGTTCGAAGAAGAAATCGTCGTGCGCCACCTCGCTCCAACCCGAACGGTCGGTCGCGAAGGGCGGATGCAGCGTCATCGTCGCGACCACCACGCTCGCCGCGATCAAGCCCCCCGCCGCGGCCCACCAGGCCCATACGGGCCGCCCGGCGCGCACCTCGAGCGAGCGGGCGCGCGCAGCCGAAAGACGGACGCCGGTCCCAGCCTCGGACGCCTCGGTCTCCCGGAGCCGTTCCCGGAGTTCCCGCACGAAGGCCTCGTCGCCGGGCTCGCTCACGGCCACACGCCTTCCAGCTTCGAACGCAGGCTGGTCAATGCGCGCGACAGGTGCGTCTTCACGGAGCCTTCCGCGCACACCATGGCCAAGGCCGTCTGGCGCACGTCCAGGCCCTCCCACACTCTCAGTTCGAACGCCTCGCGTTGGCGTGCCGGCAATTCGCGCAAAGCCCGTTCCAGGACCGTCATGGCCTGCTCGCGTTGAATCCTTGCCGCACCGTCCATCGCCGCCGGATCGGCGACGTCGAACACCCCGGGGCGTGCTTCGCCGTTTTCGTCTTCACCTCCGGCTGCGTCCGCTTCGAGGAACAGGCGACGTCGCAGCCACTGCCGGCGCCGCCAATCCCGGACGCGGTTCTGAAGGCATCGAAAGAACAGCGGCCGCCATTCCTCGGGCGGCCGCTGCGCGTAACGCCGGACCCACTGGAACATTGCGTCCTGCACCAGATCGAGCGCAACGTCCCGGTCCTGCGCAACGACGTTCGCCATGCGGAACGCGCGGTGTTCCACCGAGGCGAGAAAGGCATCGAGCGAGGCGGCTTCGACATCTGGCATGAAAGCCAGTCTAGGGAGCGCCGGCGAACGCAGAATGAATCATGAATCAATGCTTGCGATCGTCGCGCCGCTCGATTCGATCGCCTCGGCGATCGAGCCGTTCCTCGACCCGGTCCCCGCGCTGATCGAGCCTTTTCTCCGCACGATCGCCGCGCTCGTCCAGCCGCTCTTCGATGCGATCGCCTTTCCGGTCCAGCGCCTCGGCGCGGCGCTCGTGGCCATGCGCCTCGGCACGATCGGCCTTGCGATCGAGACGATCGTCGATGCGCTTGCCCTTGTCGTCGAGACGGTCGTCGATGCGGTCGCCGCGATCGTCGAGACGATCATTGATGCGCTCGCCGCGTTCGTCGAGCCGGTCGTTGATGCGGTCGCCTCGATCCTCGGACCAGGCGGGAAAGCTCGCGGCAGCGGTCAGCATCGCAGCGGCGAGCAGGGACAGTCGGACGGGTTTCATGGGGTCTCCGGTGGGGTCGTTTTCGTCGGGCTACCCCTGTACAACGCCGCAGC
>CAZXXM010000111.1:2057-9440 GCA_964644715.1 uncultured Salinisphaerales bacterium | reverse complement strand
ATTAGGTAACCCAGTATCCGCGAGTATAAGCGCAGGCATTGCAGCGGCGGTACCCATCCGTCGAGGTGGATCGTTTTGCTTACGTCAGCCTGACGGTGGAAGGCGGAGACCCGCGGCGGGTGTTCGAGCTGGAAAGCGCCGGGACCGTGCGGTCGTCGGATGCATTCTTGTCCGGTGTTTCCTGCGTCAGTATCCTTGCGAGCTATGTCCTCCCTCTCCCTTCCGGCCCCGTCCGAATTGCGCGCCGAGCCTGCCGCGGAAGCAGCTACCGAGGCCGCACGGGCCCGTGACGCCGCGTGGTACCAGCAGGCCCGGGAGATCGTCGGAGATCTGTACCAGCGCTCGCCGCTGATCTACTGGACCGACTTTCTGCTCAGCATCGGCGTGGCCTGGGGTTTGACGGCCGTCTACTTCACGGCGCCGACGTGGAGTGCCGCCCAGATCCTGTCGTTCCTCGGTGCGAGCATCCTGTTTTTCCGCGCGGGAACCTTCATCCACGAACTGGTGCACATGCCGCCCAACCAGATGACCTGGTTCGGCCGCGTCTGGAACCTGCTGATGGGCATCCCGCTGCTGGCGCCGTGGATCATGTACCGCAACCACGTCGATCATCACAGCGCCCGGTATTTCGGGACGCCCGACGACGGCGAGTACCTGCCGCTCGCGGCCTCGCCGGTCACCGAGATCCTGAAGTACCTCGCGCAGGCGCCGCTGCTGCCGCTGTTCGTGGTGGCGCGATTCGGCATCCTGGGCCCGCTGTCCTGGCTGCACCGCGGATTCCGCGAATGGGTGCTCACCGCAACCTCGGCAGCCGTCTCGAACCCCTATTACCGCAAGCGCTTCCCGAAGCGCGACGAGAACCACCTGAAGATCGTCGAAGCCCTGTGCTTCGTGTACCTAGCGGGCCTCGTGGCCCTGGGCGTCAAGGGCATCATCACCGTGCATCACCTGCTGCTGGCCTATTTGCTGTTCGCGTGGACCTTGAACCTCAACTGGGTACGGAATCTCGCGGCACATCGCTACGGCAACGGTGGCGACCGGATGACGCACCTGGCCCAGTTCAGCGACTCGATCAACATCACCGGCCAGACCTGGCTGACGGTGCTGCTGTTTCCGGTCGGCCTGCGCTACCACGCGCTGCATCACCTGTTCCCTTCGCTGCCCTACCACAACCTGGGTGAGGCCCATCGCAGGCTCAGCGAGCAGCTGCCCGCCGACGCGCCGTACCACGCGACGGGACGGGAGAGCTTCTTCGCGGCGGCCGCCGATCTCTGGCGTTCCGCCGGCAAGACCGCGCCCGAGCAATCCGCGATGCGCCGGTGGCTGCGTAAACCGCAGCTCAATTGAACGCTCCGCTGGCCGCGCCCGCGGTGGCGCCGCCGGAAGCCGAGCTTCCAGCCTGTCTGATCGTCAATCCGAAGAGCTTCCGCGCGTCCCGCGGTGGCCTTTCGGCGCGCGCGATCGAGCTGGCGAAGTCCTATGGCGCCGACGTGCTCGAGATCGATGCGGGTTTCGGTCTGCTCAAGGCGCTGGATGAGCGCCTCGCGCGCGGAATCCGGCGGATCTTCGTGCTGGCCGGCGACGGGACCATGCATGCCATCGTCGAACACCTGGCGCGACTTCCCGCCGGCTCGCAGCTACCGGAGCTGATGCTGCTCGGCGGTGGCCGCACCAACCTGACGGCGGCCGAGTTCGACGGCAATGGCGATCTGCTGCAGAAGCTGGAGTCCGCGCTCGCGCGCCACCGCGACCGCAGCGCGTTCAAGACCGTCGGGTGCCGCCTGCTGGTGCTCGAACAGGAACCGGCTCCCGCGCGTCATGGCTTCTTCATCGCGGCCGGGCTCGTCGACGAGGCTATCCGCGAATGCCACGACTACCAGCAATGCAACAGCAGCTGGCTGAGCAGGAGCCGCTTCGCGACGCCTGTTCACCTGATCAAGATGGCGTGGCTGGGGCTGATCGGCCGGGGGCCGCTGAAGAGTCCCGAGATGTCGGTCGATGCGGGTGAAAGCGGTTCTCTGAGCGGCCCGATGCGCATGGTCCTGGTCACGACCCTGGAGCATCGCGGGCGTGTGTACGATCCCTACGCGAAACGCGGGCGGGGTTCGCTGCGCCTCACCGCGATCACCTCCCGCGCCCGCGCGTTCTGGCCCTGCCTGGCGCTGGTGGCGATGGGCCGTTTCTTCGGATTCATGGACCTGCGCCGTGGATACCTGAGCGGCCGCTGCGAGCGCGTCGAGATCAGGGGGCTGCGCCACTACGCGCTCGACGGCGAGGAGTTCGAGGCCGATCCCTCGCGTCCGGTGTTCATCAGCAGCGGCACGCCATTCAACTTCCTGTGCCCGTGAAGAACTCGAAGCAAAAACATCTGCCGGCGACCGGCGCCGAAACGCGCGGTGCCTGGCTGATGATGCTCGCCTTCGTGCGCGGCTACCCGGGGCGTGCCGCGGCCGCGCTGTCGATGGTGTTCGTCGCCGGCCTGCTCGACGGCCTGGGCCTGTCGATGCTGTTGTCGATGCTCACGCTCGCCACCGGCGATCACAAGGGCGACCCCTCGCTGCCGGAGAAGGTGGCGCTGCAGGTGGCCGAATTCTTCGGACTGCAGCCCAGCGCGCCCAATCTGCTGGCCCTGGCCATCCTGCTGATCTCGCTGAAGGCGGCGATGGCGCTGCTGGCCAACCGCCAGGTCGGCTACACCGTGGCCTACATCGCCACCGATCTGCGGCTGACCTTGATCCGGGCGGTGCTCGGTGCGCGCTGGAGCCATTACCTCCAGCAGTCGGTGGGGCGTTTGTCCAACGCGATGGCTTCCGAAGCGCAGCGCGGTGCGGATGCTTTTCAGTGCGCCACCGAGATGATGGCGATGATGCTGAACTCGATGATCTACCTCGTCATCGCGATGTCGATCTCGATGCAGGCGGGAATGGCGGCGATCGTGGCCGGCTCGGTGCTGCTGCTGTTGCTGAGCCGGCTGATCCGCGTATCGCGCCGGGCCGGCCAGCATCAGACGGTGCTGCTCAGATCCCTGGTCTCGGTGATCAGCGGGCAGTTTTCGGCGGCCAAGCCGCTCAAGGCGATGGCACGCGAACAGCACGTCGACGCGCTGCTGTCCGACCAGACTCGCAAGCTCAAGAAGGCGCTCCGCCAGCAGGTCATCAGCCGCGAAGCGCTGGTCGCGCTGCAGGAGCCGCTGCTGGCGATCATGGTCGGTATCGGCTTCTTCTTCAGCCTGGTCGTGCTGAAGATGCCGATGCCCTCGGTGCTCGTCATGCTGTTCCTGCTGGCCCGCGTGGTGGCCTACCTGTCGAAGGCGCAGCGCGCGTTCCAGCAGGTGACGGTACGCGAGAGCGCCTACTGGTCGATGGTGCAGGCCATCGACGAAGCGCACGCGCAGCGGGAACCGAGTGGCGGCGACCGCACCGCCACGCTCGAACGCGAGATCCGTTTCGAAGACGTCAGCTTCAGCCACGGCGGCGTGGTGACGACGCTCGATCACCAGACGTTCTCGGCGCGCGCCTACGCTTTGAACGTGATCATCGGCCCGTCCGGTGCCGGCAAGACCACGCTGATCGATCTCGTCGTCGGTCTGCTGCAGCCCGAAGCCGGGCGCATCCTGGTGGACGACGTGCCGCTGAGCGAGATGGACCTGCGTGCCTGGCGGCGACAGATCGGCTACGTGCCGCAGGAATCGACGATGGTCAACGAATCGGTGGCCTACAACCTCACGCTCGGCGAGACGATTCCCGAGGAGCGGATCCGCGAGGCCTTGAAGGAGGCGGACGCGCTCGATTTCGTCGATGCGATGCCCGAAGGCCTGCAGACGCGCGTCGGCGAAGGCGGATCGCGTCTGTCCGGCGGACAGCGCCAGCGCCTGGCGATCGCACGCGCGCTGATCCATCGTCCGCGCCTGCTGATCCTCGACGAGGCTACCAGCAATCTCGACGCGGACGCGCAGACCGCGGTGATCGAGACCATCTGTCATTTGAAGGGCTCGCTGACGATGATCGCGGTCGCGCACCAGCCGCGGCTGATCGCCGCCGCCGATCACCTGTTCCGCCTCGCCGAAGGCCGCATCGTGCCCGTCGAGGCGCCGGCGCTGTCGGCCACGCATGGCTAGCCTGCGACTGCGCATCCGGCGCCAGCGCCGGCGGCTGATGTTCCTGGCGGCGCGCACACTGGTGCGTTGGGCGGGATTCGCGCGGGTGCGGGGCCTCGGTCGTTTTCTCGGCGATCTGCAATATCGCTTCTCGCCGAAGGAGCGGCAGCGACAGGCGAAGGACCTGGCCGCGTTGCTCGGCAAGCCGCAGGTCGATGCGCAGGTCGAATCGCAGTTGCGCGAGGCCTACCGCGTGAACACCGCCGCGGTGCTGGAAATCCTGGCGATGTTCGACCGCAGGCAGGACAGCGCCCTGTCCGATTCGCGTTGCGAGATCGACGGACTCGAGCAGCTGCAGGAGGCGCTCGCCAAGGGACGCGGCGCGATCCTGCTGCCGTCGCACGCCGGCAACGGCGCGGCGCTCGCGCTGCGCCTGGCCCATCAGGGCCGGCCGGTGAGCGTGGTCTACAAGCAGTCGCGCATGATGACCGCGGGGTTCTTCGAGCGCGGATTCACGCTGTACGGCATCGAAGGCATCCTCGCGAACGAAGGCATCAAGGCCTACGGGAAGATGCTCGGCGCGCTGCGCAAGGGCCACATCCTGTTCGTCATGCTCGACCAGGGAACCAAGATGGCGCAGGACGGCGTGATGCTGCGCTTCCTGGGCAAGGACATGCCGATGTCCGCGGGGCCGGCGCAGCTCGCACGGCATTCGAATGCGCCGGTGCTGCCGGTCGCCACCGTCGGCGCGAACCCGGCGTGGCGCTTTCGTATCGATCCACCGCTGACGCGGATCGCCGGTGCGAGCCTCGAGGCGGATACCGATCAGCTGGTGCGCGTCACCGAGCGATTGATCCTGCAGCAGCCGCAGTTCTGGAGCTGGCATCACCGCCGCTGGCGCAACTTTCCGCTGGCCGCCGACGTCCGGACCGGCGTTCGATGAGCACCGCGTCGGTCGGGGATGTGCCGCCGCGGGTCGCGATCACCGGCGCCAGCGGCTTCATCGGCCGTCATCTCGTGCGCGAGTTCGCCCGTGCCGGCTGGAGCGTGCGCCTGCTGCTGCGACGTGATCCGGTGATCGACGAGTGGCGGGACGTGCAGCCCGAGATCGTGCCGGGCTCGCTGGGCAGCAGGGCGGCGCTGGAACGCCTGGTCGAAGATGCGACGGCCGTCGTGCACCTCGCGGGCCTGATCAAGGCGACGAGCCAGCGCGAGTTCCTGGCCGTGAACCGCGACGGTGCCGCGGCGGTGGCCGCGGTGGCGCGGGCGGTCTCCCCGCAAACGCACTTCCTGCAGATCTCGAGCCTCGCGGCGCGGGAACCGCAGCTCTCCGACTACGCGTCCAGCAAGCGTGCCGGCGAAGAGGCCGCGCGTGACGCGTTCGGCGCCCCGATCACGGTGCTGCGCCCGCCGGCGGTGTACGGGCCGGGGGATCGCGAGACGCTGGTATTTTTCCAGCTCGCGCGACAGCGCCTCGTTCCCCTGCTCGGAGCGGCCGATGCGCGTGCGGCGATGATCCACGTGAGCGATCTGTGCCGTCTGATCGTGGCGCTGGCAGCGGGCGAGCCGCGCAACGCCGTCCTCACCGCCGCGGATGGGCACCCGGAAGGCTATCGGTGGGAGGAAGTTCTCAGTGCGGCGGCGCGTGCGGTCGGTAACGCTTCGCCGAAGTTCGTCCGCGCACCGCTTGCGCTGCTGCGCACGGTGGCGCTGGCCGGCGACGCGGGAAAGCTGCTCGGCTCGGCCAACATGCTCACGTCGCAGAAACTGCGCGAGCTGCGTCATCCGGATTGGGCGGTGTCGGCGTCCGAACTCGCTCAGGTGCCCGGATGGGCGCCCGCGTTCGATCTCGACGCCGGCTTCGCGGACGCCGTGCGCGGCTACCGCGAAGCCGGCTGGTTGCCGCGCTGAGCCGAACCCAGGAAGTCGAGAATCCGCGCGGCGCGCTGGTCCCAGGTGTAATCCCGCAGACGGTCCTGCGCCGATTGCGCCAGCCGCTTGCGCAGCGCGGCATCGTGCGCGAGCTTCGAGATCGCCTGCGCGAACGCGACCGGATCGTCGGGCGGCGGCATCAGCGCGGTCTCTCCTTCCTGCACGATCTCGCGTAGCACCGGCAGATCGGTGGTGACGATCGGCAGGCCTGCGCCCATGTATTCGAACAGCTTGAGCGGCGACATCCACGAGGCCAGGCTCTCGTGCGCCGGCGTCTTCACGCCGCGTACGACCGAGCCGTACGGCGCCAGCGCGAGATCGTATTCCGGCAGGCGGCGCTGGCACTCCTCGTGGGACATGCGACCCAGGAAGTGCAGGTTCGCGGGAGCCTGCGCCTTCAGCGCGGAAATCTGCGCGGGCTCGCCACCGATCACGTCGAACTGCACCTCGGGGACCTGCGCGGCCGCCGGCAGTAGGGTTTCCAGGCCTTTGCCTGCGTGGAAACTGCCGCAGTAGACGGCGCGCGGCGTCGCGCGATCGTGCAGGCGAGGGGCCTGTATGCGATCGGCGCGCGTGCCGTCGTGAGCTACCAGCACGCGTGCCGGGTCGAGCGAGGATTCGCGCCGCAGGATCTCTGCGCGCAACTGCTCGGAGATGACCACGATGCCCAGAAATCCGGGCGACGCGACGAAGGTGGACAGCGCCGCCGACTGCGCCGGCGTTCGCGGCGGATGGTGCAGCTCGAGGCCCGTGGGGTACCCCCAGTGCGCCAAACGCGACAGCGTCGCCAGCCGGCGGCCGAAGTAAAGGGTCTTCTCGTCGCGCGACGCGAGCCCGGCAAGCGCCCGCCTCGCGGTCTTCCAGAGGTAATGCGTGACTCGCGTTTCGTAGCAGACGCGAAACGGATGGCGCAGCGCGTAGTGGGTGGCGACCGAGCCGCCGTCACCGCGCTCGGCGCGCAGCGTCACCTCGCAGCCCAGCCCGGCGAAGGCGTCGCACATCAGCGCCACGTGCACAGCGTTGGCGGCGGCCGACGGCAAGGTCGCGTTGGATACGTAGATCAGCCTGGGCTTCATCCCGGAAATCATATTTCAACGTAACCCGGACGAAGTCCGGGGTTCCCATCGCAAACGCAGCGCAACCCCGGACTTCGTCCGGGCTACGAACATCAGAACCGCTGCGCCAAGTCGCGAGCGTCGGCGTGCCAGATGGGGTCGTTGCGAAGGTCGACCTGCGCGGACCGCTCCAGTGCCTGCTGCCACCGCACCGGACTCGGCAGCAGGCACAGCGTGAAGACGTAGCGTGGGCCGAGTTTGGGCGTGATGCCGCTGTGGAGGACGCGGGAAGGCTGGAAC
>CAZXXM010000111.1:0-2047 GCA_964644715.1 uncultured Salinisphaerales bacterium | reverse complement strand
CGCCGGCGCGCGGCAGGTGGTCGTAGGCGACGAGCGGGGTGCCGGCGAGCTTCGAGAGCTTCTCGAGCGATCCGGTGCGGCGCTTCCCGCGGGCGAAGACGTAGCCCCCGCGACCGACCGCCTCGGTGCCGGCGAGATCGAGATACGACGTGCCTCCACCGTGCTCGCTGTGATCGTTGAGGTACACCAGCAGCTTCAGGTGCGCGCTCGGCCCGCGGTCGCAGTGCCACATGAAGGAGACGGTGGCGGGGCCTTCCACCGGAGCGGTCCGCGACAGCGTGTACCAGTAGACGAAGTACTCGGACCCGAAGAACTCCAGGATCTGCGCGTCCACCTCGTCCGTCAGTGCAGCCGCGGCCAGGCGCCGCACCAGCGCGGGGTCGTCGAGGTCGTACCCTTCGAGCTTGGCCGAATCGCGCTTCAATCGGCCGGACTCGCGGCCGGAAGTGGCGTCGGCGAGCAAGGCCGCCGCCGCCTCGCCCGGCATGACCTGCTGGACCGCGAAGCCCGTCTGCGTCACCGGCCCGGGCGATGCGCGAACCGGCAAGGGCCGTGCGAGCGCCGCTTTGCACCGCGTATGCCAGGCCGCGTAGCCGCGACGATCGTCGTACTCCTGGAACACCTTCGCCACGCGCGACGGATCGAGATCGGGTTCGAACCAGAGCCGGAGCTTGCGCAGCAGAACGGCGGGGCCGTGACGATTGAGCGGGATCATCTCGGAAGCTTTCCGCTCCGGGTCGATCGCGTCAACTCTGCGCCGCCATGGCGGTCGCCCTGCGCGGTTTCAGGCAAAATTCGCCCGAATGACGAACCGCACGACAACGCTCATCGTCCCGGTGGAGAACCAGGTACGAGAGCTCGACGCCAAGCTGCTGCTGGCCTGCGTCGCGGCGGAGCGCGGACTCCCCGTCATCCTGGGGTCGCGCACCTACGTCAATTTCGCGATGACGCACCTGCCCCGCGGCCTCTTCCTGGCCAAGAGCCTGCGCTCGATCAGCAAGAAGATGATGAAGATCATTCACGGCCTCGGCCACGAGATCGTGGCCTGGGACGAGGAATCGTTGGTGCGCTACACCTCGCCCGAGTACTACGCGTGGCGCTACTCCGAGGACACGTTCAAGTTCGTCGATCAGATGTTCGCGTGGGGCGAGGACGACGCCGCGTTCTTCAAGAGCTACCACGGCTACACCGGCGTTCCGGTGCACGTCACCGGCAATCCGCGCATCGACCTGCTGCGTCCCGACGTCCGCGGCTACTTCGCGCCGCAGGTCGAAGCACTCAAGGCGCGCTATGGCGACTTCATCCTGATCAACACGACGTTCTCGTTCGTGAACAATTTCGTGCCGGCGCTGAACCTGATTCAGCGCGACGCGTCGGGCGGCACCCACGTGAGCCGCACGGGCTTCGGCATGAGCCTGCCGTTCGCCACGGGCATGGCGAATCACTATCAGGCGATCTACGACGCTTTCCGCGACCTCGTGCCCAGGCTCGCGGAGTGGTTTCCCGATCATCGGATCGTGGTGCGCCCGCACCCTTCCGAAAATCACGACGTGTGGCGCCAGATGATGGCCGGCCGCCCGCAGGTGGAGGTGATCCACGAGGGCAACGTCGTGCCCTGGCTGATGGCGGCCAAGGTGCTGCTGCACAACGGCTGCACCACCGCGGTGGAAGCCAGCGTGCTGGAGACGCCGGCCGTGACCTACATGCCCGTGACCGACGAGGTCTACGACTATCACCTGCCGAACGGGCTCAGTCACCAGGCTCGCACGCCGGAGGACGTGCGAACGCTGGTCGGCGACATTCTCGCGGGACGGCTCGGCATCGTCGCACCCGAGATCCGGAAGCGCTTCTTCGATAACCATCTGGCCTCAACGCAGGGACCGCTGGCCAGCGACCGCGTGCTCGACGTGCTGCTCGCCAGCGGCTACGCCGATCGCGCGCCCCGGGCCACGTCGACCGCGGTGTGGCTGCAATCCTGGTTCGCGGGTCAGTGGCGCACGTTCAAGAAGCGCGTGAACCGCCTGCGGCCGAACCATCGCAACAGCGC
>CAZXXM010000110.1:0-9455 GCA_964644715.1 uncultured Salinisphaerales bacterium | reverse complement strand
ATGTACCTGCCGATCTTCAAGCTCGGCCAGGCGATCTGATCGCGGTTTCACCGCGATCAGATCGCTGTGACCATTACGTCGAAGCGCCGTATCCGCGTTGGCGGATACTGCGTCCTTTTTCATTAAATGCTCGAACTCCTTCGCGATAGCCCGACCACGCTGACGATATGCGTCGCCCTGCTGGGGCTGTGCGTCGGCAGCTTCCTCAACGTGGTGGCGTACCGTCTGCCGAAGATGATCGAGCAGGACTTCCGGCGCGACGCCCGCGAGTTCCTGCTGCTGCCGGCGCGACCGGAACGCCATCCCCTGTCGCTGTCCTCGCCGCCGTCCACCTGCCCGTCCTGCGGCTCGCGCATCAAGCCCTGGCACAACCTTCCGGTGCTCGGCTGGCTAATGCTGCGCGGCCGGTGTGCGTCGTGCCCGGCCCGGATTTCGGTGCAATACCCGATCGTCGAACTGCTCACCGGCGTCTTCTCCGTCGCCTGCGTCTGGCGCTTCGGATTCTCGCCGCAGCTCGCCGCGTCGCTGGTGGTGACCTGGGCACTGATCGCGCTGACGGTGACCGACCTGCACACGATGTACCTGCCGGACCAGATCACGCTGCCGCTGCTGTGGCTCGGGCTGCTGCTGAGCCTCGAGCCCGTGTTCGCGGATCCTGCCTCGGCGATCGTCGGCGCCGCCGCCGGCTACCTGCTGCTGTGGATCATCTTCTGGGCCTTCAAGTTGGCCACCGGCAAGGAAGGCATGGGCTATGGCGATTTCAAACTCATGGGCGCGCTCGGCGCCTGGTTCGGCTGGCAGTTGCTGCCGCAGATCGTGCTCTTGTCCGCCGTGGTCGGCGCCGCGGTCGGCATCACCTTGATGGCCGTGCGCAAGGCGGAATGGTCTTCGCGCATCCCGTTCGGTCCTTACATCGCCGGCGCAGGCTGGATCGCGATGCTCTGGGGCGACCAGATCAATCGCAGCTACCTCGGCATGGCGACCGGCGCGGGCGGCTGATGGCACGCTACACCGTAGGCCTCACCGGCGGCATCGCCAGCGGCAAGTCGATGGTGAGCGACCAGTTTCGCGCGCTCGGCGTCCCCGTACTGGACGCAGACCAGGTCTCTCGCGTGGTCGTCGAACCCGGGCAGCCGGCATTGATGGAGATCGCCGCGCACTTCGGTCGCGATGTGTTGACGGTCGACGGCCAGCTCGATCGGCGACGCCTGCGGGAGATCGTCTTCTCCGATGCGTCGGCGCGACGCCGCCTCGAACAGATCACGCATCCCCCGATCCGCGCTTACATCCGGCAATGGATGGATTCGCAAACCGGTCCCTATTGCATCCTCGAGAACGCCATCCTGTTCGAGTCGGGAATGGACGCGCTGGTCGATCGCGTCCTCGTCGTCGACGTCCCCGAAGACCTGCAGCGTCAGCGCCTGACCGGCCGTGACGGCATCGATGCCGCCTTCGTGGAACGCATGCTCGCCGCCCAGAGTCCCCGGGATCTGCGGGTCGGGCGTGCAGACGACGTCCTGCTCAACACCGGCACACCCGAACAGACGAGGGCGGAAGTACTGCGCCTGCACGACGCCTATCTGGCAAGGGCGGCAGCGGCCAAGGACTAGCGGTTCAGGCCTTCGGCCGAAAGGTCGAATCCAAATTGCCCAGACCTGTGCACTCGGTCACAATCGGAGTACTTTTGCCGGACCGTTTTGGCGTGAGCACAGGGCTGGACGTGATTGTTTTCGAGCAGCCGCTCAATGAGCGGATCAGGACCTTCCTGCGCCTGGAGTTCCTGTTCGGCCAATACGAACACCATCGTGCGGACGCGACGCCGCTGGGGACCCGCGCCCGCCTTCACGCCCTGCTCGACATCCTCACCGTGCTGGGGCGTTCGGATCTCAAGAAGGACATCCTCAAGGACCTGAACGATCAGCAGGTCGTGCTGATGCGTCTGGCCAATCGCCCGGGCGTCGACAACTCGCGACTGCAGATGGTGCTCAAGGAGATCACGGCGGGCATCAACAGCCTGCAGCAGCTCGCGACGCAATTCGCGTCGACGGCGCTACGGGACAACGAGTTCCTGATGTCGATTCACAACCGCAGCTCGATACCCGGCGGCACCTGCGCATTCGACCTGCCCGCCTACCACCACTGGCTGTCGCAGCCGGTGGAAAAGCTGCAACGCGACCTCGACACCTGGTTCGCCGATCTCGTGCCGTTTGCGCAGGGGATCCTGCTGAACCTGCGTCTGCTCCGGGGCAGCGTCGCGG
Source organism: uncultured Salinisphaerales bacterium (assembly GCA_964644715.1). Classification (GTDB taxonomy): domain Bacteria; phylum Pseudomonadota; class Gammaproteobacteria; order Nevskiales; family Nevskiaceae; genus Panacagrimonas. Next base: position 7,197 of record CAZXXM010000110.1, on the reverse strand, counting down.
TGATGGATACCGTGGCGCCCGGCGGCACCTACGTCCATGCACCGCAGAGCGCCTGCAGCCTGCTGCGGGTATTCGTGCCGCGGGAAGAGAGCGTCTACCCCGAGATCAGCGCGGGAAGCCACCGCTTCACGTTGCGATTCATGCAGTTGCGCGACGTCAATCAGCGTGCTTCGCAGGCGCACCGCGACATCGCGTTCCGCCTGCAGTGCTGCGCGTTCTAGCCGGCTTCGTGTAGTGCCGCAGCCCGGACGCAGTCCGGGGCGCCGCTAGCGACACCCGGACTGCGTCCGGGCTACTGACGAGCGATGAGCCCTCAGACTTCCACCATCTGGAAGTCGGACTTCGCCGCTCCGCAATCCGGACAGGTCCAGGAGTCGGGCACGTCTTCCCAGGCCGTGCCTGGCGCGATCCCCTCGTCGGGGACACCCTTGGCCTCGTCGTACTCCCAGTCGCAAACCAGGCAGCGCCACTTCTTCATCGGTAAAACCTCGGTTCGTAAGGATTCAGCGGACCGCACCCGCAAAGGCGCGCGCATAAACGGCGCGGATTTTACGCGGAATGGCGGCGCCTTCGTCCAACCGGAAGGCATGCGACGGGCAAAAAAAAGAACCGGGCCGGCAAGCCGGACCCGGTCAGGGGGGAGAGACGGTTGGCGGACTCTCGGGCCGCTTGGCGGAGTGCTTCAAGCCCTCTCGCCAGAATTCCTGGGTGAACCTCAACTCATCGCTTGCAGCGGAAGCGTCACCACCAGCAGGGCCCCTGCGAACATCCAGTGCAGAGCGGTCGGAAACCGGTTTCTGCGATGGCGTCTCATGGCTCTCGGGTCTCCTGCGACGTGCTGTTTCCCTGAAGCGATGAGTCCATCCTGCGCCGATGCCAGGCGGCGATGAGGCTTGCGCCGATGAATGCGGGTTCGCGACCGACAGCCGTACAGGTCAAGAGGCGATGCGTGATTCGGGCTCCCGGTCATCGTCCGCACGGCACCGTCGGGCGGGGCGCAGAACGACACACGGGAGCTGCCGCGCGCCGGATCGCGGTGCTCGAACCCGGCGTCCCCCGCGCTTTCGCGCAGCACCTTCCGCGGCCTGCCTCCCGGCGCGGACCGCGCAAGGTTCGCGCTAAACTCGCGCCGCTTTTCTCCCCCCTCGCTACGCCGATGAAATCCCAACTGCAGGCGCTACTGGAACAGGCGCTCGCTTCGCTGTCCTCGACGCTCGGCCGCGACGTCGCGATGCCGGCCGGTCTTCAGATCGATGCCGCCAAGGACGCGCGTCATGGCGACTTCGCGACCAATCTCGCGCTCGTCGTCGCCAAGCCGCTCGGCCAGCCTCCGCGCGCCGTCGCCGAGTCGCTGCTGAAGCATCTTCCAGCCTCCCCGCTGATCGCCAAGGCGGAGATCGCCGGACCGGGCTTCATCAATTTCTTCCTGGCACCCGGCGCGTTCCAGTCCGTGGTCTCGACCGTGATCCGGCAGGGAACCGAGTACGGCTGCGATCGCAGCGGCGCGAACGGAAAGATCATGGTCGAGTTCGTCTCGGCCAATCCGACCGGCCCGATGCACGTCGGGCACGGCCGCGGTGCTGCCTACGGCGACTCGCTGGCGAGCATCCTGGCCGCAACGGGCTGGCAGGTGCATCGCGAGTACTACATCAACGACGCGGGCCGGCAGGTCGACATCCTGACGGTGAGCGTGTGGCTGCGATATCTCGAAGCCTGCGGCGAATCGCTGCCGTTCCCCAAGCGGGGCTACCCGGCCGACTACGTCCGTGCCACCAGCACCGCCCTCAAAGCAGAGCACGGCGACGCGTTCCGCCACCCGGCGGTACGCGTGTTCGAAGGTCTCCCCACCGAACCGTCCGCTCCCGAAGACGCCGACGAGAAGACCAAGGCGGCGATCAAGCTCCAGCAGGAGAGCTACGTCGACGCGCTGATCGAGCGGGCGCGGGCGCTGCTCGGAGCGGACTACGCCAAGATCCAGCGTGCTGGGCTCGACGATCAACTCGCCGCAATCCGCGCCACGCTCGAAGCCTTCGGCGTGCGATTCGATCAGTGGTATTCGGAGAAGTCACTGGTCGACTCCGGCTTCGCCGCCAAGGCCATCGACCGCCTGCGCGCCGGCGGCCACGTGTTCGAGCAGGACGGCGCCACCTGGCTGCGCACGACCGCCTTCGGCGACGAGAAGGATCGCGTGCTGTTCAAGGCCGACGGCGCCGCGACGTACTTCGCGAACGACCTCGCGTATCACGTCGACAAGCTCGACCGCGGATACCCGGTGCTGCTCGACGTCTGGGGCGCCGATCACCACGGCTACATCGCGCGCGTGCGGGCCGCCATCGAGGCCCTGACCGGGCGCAAGGATGCGCTGCGCGTGCAGCTGATGCAGTTCGTGACGCTGTCCTCCGGGCGCATGGGCAAGCGCAGCGGCAATTTCGTGACGCTCCAGGACCTCGTCAGCGAGGCCGGAAAGGACGCGACGCGCTACTTCTACCTTCTGCGTTCGCACGATCAGCACCTGGAGTTCGACATCGAGCTGGCGCGCTCGCAGTCCAACGACAATCCGGTCTACTACGTGCAGTACGCGCACGCGCGCATCTGCTCGGTGTTCCGGCAGCTCGCCGATCGCGGCCAGTCGTTCGATGCGCGCACATCCGATGCAGCCTTGCACCGCCTCGTCGAGCCGCAGGAAAAGCTGCTGCTGACGCTGCTGCAGAAATATCCGGAGATGCTGGCGGCCGCGGCCAAGCAATACGCGCCCCACCTGCTCGCATTCTTCCTGCGCGAAGTGGCCGATGCGCTGCACAGCTATTACAACGCGCACAAGTTCATGGTCGACGACGCGGAGCTGCAGACGGCGCGCCTGGCGCTGATCACGGCGACGCGTCAGGTTCTCGCGAACGCGATGGGCCTGCTGGGTGTCACAGCGCCCGAGACGATGTAAGCCCCGATGGCACGAGACTACGCAGCGCGAAACCGCAGACCCGCTCCCAAGGCCGCCGGCCTGCCGGGCTGGGTGTGGCTGATCGCAGGCCTGTCGATGGGCCTGGTCGTCGCATGCATCGTCTACATCGGTCGGCCTGCGCAACCGATGCCGATGGCGGCGGTCGACGACTCGCCGGCGGCATCGCCTGGCAGCAAGCCGCGCGCGAAGGTGGAAATCCCGCCGAAGGAAGATCCGCGCTTCGATTTCTACACCCTGCTGGAGAAGGAACAGGTCCTGGTCCCCGGCGAATCCCGCCTTCGCCCCCCGGTCCCGGCAGCCACCGCCGCACGGCCCACGACCCCGGCCGCCGCGACCGCACCCAGCACGGCTACACCGGCTCCCGCCCCGGCAGCGTCTGCGAGCGGCAGTGGGCAATACCTGATCCTTGCCGGCTCTTTCCGCGATTCAGCCAATGCGGAGGCGCACAAGGCCAAGCTCGCGATGGCCGGCGTCGAAGCCCGAATCGAAACGATCACCACCCAGGATCATGCGACCTTGCATCGCGTGCGCGTCGGCCCGTCGAACTCGCTCGAACAGGCGCAGGGCGTGGCTGCGAAGCTCAAGTCGCAGGGATTCGACAGCCGGGTGGTCAAGCTGCCCTGAGGAGCTTTGCCGATGCGCAGCCGATGGGCGTGGTGTCTGGTTCTTCTGCCGGGCCTCGCGCTGACCGCAGCCGAGGTTGCGCGAATCGAGCGCGGCAACCTGGTGATGGAGAACCTGCCGGAGATTCCGTCGGAATTCTCGGAGCGCATCAACGCTTATCAGCAGACGCGAAGCGCCTCGTTCCGGGGCTGGACCGCGGACGGCAGCGCGCTGATCACGACCCGTTTCGGCGAGACCGCGCAGGTGCATCGCGTCGCGATGCCGGGCGGCGCGCGCACGCAGCTCACCTTCTATGCGGAGCCGGTCGCCGAAGCGCATCCGGCTCCCGGTGGCGCGGACTTCGTGTTCGCAAAAGATCAGGGCGGCGACGAGTTCTACCAGCTGTGGAATTTCGACGCGGCCAGCGGCACCGCCACCCGTCTGACCGAGGATCGGACACGCAACACCAACGCCGTCTGGTCCAACGACGGCAAGCAGCTCGCGTACTCGACCACACGCCGGAACGGCCGCGACACCGACGTCCACGTGCTGAGCCTGGCGACGCGGCAGACGCAGGCCGTACACGAATCCGAAGGTACGTGGTCAGCGCTCGACTGGTCGCCGGACGACCACTGGGTGCTTGCGCAGAAATACGTTTCGATCAACCAGACCGAGCTGTGGCTGCTGCCGGTCGAGGGAGGCGCACCGTTGCGCTTTCACCCTTCCAGCCGGCCGATCGCATTCGGCGCCGCTCGCTTTTCTCGTGACGGAAAGGGGGTCTATTACGTCTCCGACGAGGACTCCGACTTCCGCCGCCTGCGCTACGAAGGAATCGACGGGCGCGACGCCCGCATCGTCAGCGGCGACGCCGCCTGGGACGTCCAGCAGCTCGCGCTGTCGGACGGCGGAACCTACCTGGCCTACACGATCAACGCCGACGGGTTCTCCGAGCTGCGCGTGCACAACCTGCGCACGAACAAGCCCGTCGCCCTGCCGGCCATCCCGCGAGGCGTCATCGACGATCTGCATTTCGACGCGAAGGGAAGGCAGCTCGGCTTTTCCCTGAACAACTCGCGCAATGCGGGCGACGTGTACTCCGTGCGCCTCTCGCAGCGACAGCTGCTGCGCTGGACGGCGAGCGAGACCGGCGGGCTCGACGCGTCAAAGTTCGTGGAACCCGAACTCGTCCGCTTCCCGAGTTTCGACGCGCGCAGCATCCCGGCTTTCTATTACCGCGCTCCGCAGCCGGGGCCGCGCCCGGTGCTGATCCAGATCCACGGCGGCCCCGAGGCGCAGGCCCTGCCGCTGTTCTCGCCGATCCTCGAGTTCTACCTGCGCGAACTCGGCGTGTCCGTACTCGTGCCGAACGTGCGCGGATCGGACGGTTACGGCAAAACCTACCTGCAACTCGACAACGCCGAAAAGCGCGAAGACTCGGTGAAGGACATCGGCGCGCTGCTCGACTGGATCGCCAAACGCCCAGAGCTCGATCGCGAACGGGTCGCGGTCGCCGGCGGCAGTTACGGCGGCTACATGACCCTGGCGAGCCTGGCGACGTACAACGAGCGGCTGCGTTGCGGCATCGACACCGTCGGCATCAGCAATTTCGTCACCTTCCTCGAGAATACGCAGGACTATCGCCGCGATCTGCGCCGCGCCGAGTACGGCGACGAACGTGATCCGGAAATGCGCGCCCTGCTCGAACGCATCTCGCCGACGACCCATGCCCACAAGATCCAGCGACCGCTGTACGTGATCCAGGGCGCCAACGATCCGCGCGTACCCGCTTCGGAAGCCGAGCAGATCGTGAAGACGGTACGCGCGCAGGGCGGCCAGGTCTGGTACCTGCTCGCGAAGGACGAAGGGCATGGGTTTCGCAAGAAATCCAATCGCGATCTTGCGACCGCCTCGGGCGCGCTGTTCCTGCGCGATTGCCTCGCGGCTTCCGCCTCGCAGCCGTGACGCGGCGCGAGTACCTACGGGCGACAGCTAGCTAATCGCGGACGACGCGAAAGCCGACGATCTTGAGCGTCGAGCCCGGCGCGCTCGCCGTGCGATCCGACGAGCGCAGGTTGCGTGTTGCATCGCCCCAGGAGCCGCCCCGCAGCACGCGCCGGGAGCAATTCGGCGGATCGTAGGCCGACGCGCCGGCTCCGGCATTGCGATAGCTCTGATAGCAGTCCTGCGTCCATTCCCAGACGTTGCCGGCGACGTCGAACAGGCCAAACGCGTTGGCGCGGTACCGGCCTACGGGCGCCGAGAGCGGCTCGCCGTCGTCGCAGGGAAAGGTGCTCCAGTCCGGGTTCTGCTTCTTCGCCTGGCGATCCGCCACGTTGGCGTAGAGACAGGCCGCGCCGCCGTCGTCGCCCCAGGGGAACGGCGTGCGAGAACCGGCACGCATCAGGTATTCGAACTCGGCCTCGGTCGGCAGCCGATAGTGCTTCGCACTGGTACGCGACAGCCAGGTCAGATAGCGCTGGGCGTCATTCCAGCTCACGTTGATCACGGGCCGGCGCCCGCGTCCCCATCCGGCATCGCTCGGCGTCCCGGCACAACCGCCGCTGGCGACACAAGCCGCCCACTCATCGAACGTCACCTCGTAACGGCCTGCGTAGAACGCGCCGACGTTCAACTGCCGCAGCGGTTTTTCGTCTGCCTCGCCGGTCCCCGCCAGGTCTCCCATCTCGAGGGTGCCGCCCTCGATCTTCACCATCTCCGGGCATGCCGGGCAGTCGCGGAATCCGCCGGGCAGCGTCTTGGGCACGGAAGCCGCCGTCTCGGCAGCCGCCGGCGTGGCGGGCGGCCTTTCGACGACCTCGGGCGGCGGCGCGAGGGGCGCGACATCGGACGTCGCGGTGTCCTGGTCGGGCTTCGAGGCTTCCTTCTGCGCCCGGGTCTCGACCTTGGGTTGCAGTGCTGCGATGCGGATCTCGGCCGTCGCCACGTGCGGACTGTCCGGAAAGGCTTTCTTGAAGGCCTTCCAGCCCTCGAGCGTGTCGCTTTCCTTCGCCGCTGCGAAAGCCTCTCTCTCGGCGGCCGCTTTCGGCGATTCCTCCGGCGTCGAAACCTCGGCCGGAACGGACGGTGCCGGCTCGGCCGGAGCCGCGACCGGAGGAGCAGACCACAGCACCGAGCGCAGGGGTTCCGGAACCCGATCCCGCAGATCCGGGGGGATCTGATCGCGAGCCACATAGGCGACCGCTGCGATCGATACCAAGAGGCCCAGCAGGGGGAGTGCTCTGCCTGCGCCGCTTCGCGGCGGGGGCATCGAGGCGAATCGCGACGCCCGGTCCGCCGGCGATACCTGCAGCGGTACGGGCTCCGGCGTTGGAACCGATGCCGGCACCCCCCGCGTCAGCAGCTGCGTCGCCTCTTGCGCAGCAGCATCTTCGTCCGGCACCGCGGGGCGGTTGGCGGCACCGCCCAGCAAGGTGTCCACGGGTTGCCGTGCCAGCGGCACGCCCAGGGGCTGCGTATCGCGCACGTCGCGGGTGCCGGACGTTCCCCGCGTGGTTCCCGGCGATGGCTCCGTCGATACCCCGCGCTGCTCGAGGCGGCTCAGCGTGCTGTCCGGAATGCCCAGCTCGCCGTCCAGCGCCCGCCGGAATTCGGCAACCGTCTGCGGGCGACCGCGA
>CAZXXM010000109.1:0-9457 GCA_964644715.1 uncultured Salinisphaerales bacterium | reverse complement strand
TCGGCTGCAGCGACCGGGACGCTCGTGGCCTTGGTTTTGATGTCTTTCCCCGTGCGTCGAAAGGTGCCTGCGCGCGGGGTAAAGACTATTTACAAGATGCTGTTAAACCTAATAAATATTTGTTTCTGACTATTTCTTGCGGACGCGCTTTTGTTTCATTTCTTGCGAAACCTGACGGTCCGGCGCGGGAAAATTTGCATTTCGCATTCTCGAAGCCCGGCATGCCCTCGTAGCCCGGACTTCGTCCGGGTTAGAAGCGGTAGCTGGCTTCCACGCCGACCTCGCGGTCCGGCTGTGGAAACCGCACGGCGATCCCGAGGCCATTGAAGCCCAGGCCGCCGCTCGCGACCTTCTCGTTGGTGAGATTGCGGCCCCAGATCGCCAGACCCAGACCGTTGCGGAACTCCAGCGCGCTGCGCGCGCCGAGCAGGCCGAGCGTGCCTTGCGTGAGGGCGCGTTCGGCGGCGTCCTGCTCGCCGGGAGCGAATCCGCGGATGTTCGCCTGTGCGTTGTAGACCTCGTCCTGCCACGACCAGTTGAGGCTGTTGCGCCAGTCGGCCTGCGACAGCGCGCGCGCGTGGACGGCGGTCAGCGTGTACTGGACCTGGGGAATGCCGGCGAATTCCTCGTCGGAGCGATCGATGCCGGCGAAGTCGACGTAGCGCTCGTAGCGCGGCCGGATGACGCCGATCGTCGCACCCAGTTCCAGCGACGGGATCGGCAGCGCGCTGAGTTCGAGTTCGCCGCCGTGGATCACGACTTCGGCGACGTTGCCGGTGAAGGTCGAGCTGTAGCCGTCGACGCGCAGCAGGATCGAACGCTGCACGTCTTCGCTGCGGGTTCGAAACAGCGCGAGGTTGGCGCGCAGCCGGCGATGCAGGAATTCGGTCTTCGCGCCGATTTCGATCTGCGTGACGTCTTCCGGTTCGAACGCTTCGAACGTGGCCTCGGACAAGCCGCGCAGATTCTGACCGCCGGCGCGATAACCCGTGGTGAGCGTGGAATAGAGCAGGACATCGTCGCGCAGCCGGTAGTCGAGACCGTCCAGGTAATTCAGACGATTCGAATCGTTGCTGAAACGTCGCGCGCAAGGGGCGTCGTCGGGCACGCCCGGCACGGCGCAACGCAGCGCCTGCGACGTGCCGACGCGGTTGCGCGAGACCAGCGATTTCTCGTCGGCCGAGTACCGCAGTCCGAGCGTCAGGCCGAGCCGCTCGCTGAGCCGCAGGCTGCCCTGCGAGTACGCGCCGAAACTTTCGGCGCGCGCATCGCCGCTGAAATCGGTGAGGTTGGCGCCGCCGCTGAGCGCGCTGCCGGTGGATTCGGACGCCTTCTCGCGGAATCCGTAGATGCCGGCCGCCCATCGCAGGCGGCCCAAGGCTTCTCCCGTCAGCTGGAGCTCGGCGCTGTGCTCCAGGTACTTCGCGAGCAGCTGCGTTCCGATGATCGGATACGGCGTGCTGTCGAAATCGATCGTGTTGGCGACGTCGTCGGTGTCGCGCCGGCCGAGGATCAGCTGCGCGCGACCCCACTTCGCCTCCCAACTCGCGACGCTGGACCACAGGCGGACGCGCGCGGTCGACAGCAGCTCGAGGCCGGGATCGTTGCTCGGCCGGAAGGAGCGGCCGACATAATTGTCGATGGAGTCCGCGCCCTGCGAGGCGCTGGCCACGATCAGCCGGGCGATGCCATCGATGGGCGTCTCGGGCGTGCCGTCTCCGTCGGCATCGACGAAGCGGGGTTGCGCGGCGAAGGCCAGCTCCGCCGGACCGTTGTGTTCATCGATCTCGATGATTTCCCCGGTCATCGTCAGTCGGAAATTCGCGTTCGGCTGCCACAGCGATTTGATCCGCAGCAACTGGTCGCCGTCGTCGCCGAGCTCCCGGTGGTTGGTCTGGTCCACCGCGTAACCATCGGAGCGGATGCACTGACCGACGACGCGCAGCGCCCAGCGATCGCGCAGCAAGGGCAGGTTGACGACGCCGGTGGCGGCGATGCGATCGTGGCTGGAGACGCGCGTGCGGAAGTTGCCGCTCCAGGTGTCGAGTTCGGGATCGTGCGTGGACAGCAGGATCGCCCCGCCGGTGGTGTTGCGCCCGAACAGCGTGCCCTGCGGGCCGCGCAGCACCTGCACGTCCTTGACGTCGACGAACGACAGGTCGGTGCCGAAAGGACGGGCCAGGTAGAGCTGGTCCTGGTACACGGCCACCGACGGATCGAGCGTGCCCAGGGTGTCGAACTGGGTCTGTCCGCGCATCTGGAAGATCAGCGCCGTGCCCTGGCCGGACGCGGGCCGGATGTACAGGCTGGGCGTGGCCCGCGGCAGATCTTCGACCGTGTCGATTCCCGCGTCGCGAAGCTGCCCGGGGCTGTGATGCGTCACCGCCAGCGGGACGTCCTGCAGCGCTTCCTCGGTCTTGCGCGCGGTGACGACGATGCTGGGGATTTCGTCCGGCGAACCCGCCGGCGGATCAGGATCGGCGGGCGCCGCGGCGGCCGAGTGCAGCGTCACGGCGATCCAGAGACCCACCCGCACTTTGGCCGCCGATCGGTTCTTGCCGCTCACCGTCGCTCGTCCGCGGGCGCGATCGGCAGGCGCACCGTGAACAGCGCGCCGCCGTCCGGCGCATTGGACGCGGTCACGATGCCACCGTGAATTTCCGCGATGCGCCGCACCATGAACAGACCCAGCCCGATGCCGGGTTGTCGCTTGACCGTCGCGGAGCGATAGAAGCGCTCGAAGATCTGCCCGAGATCCGGCGCCGGTATTCCCGGGCCATGATCGCGCAGGCTGATGAGTTGTTCCGCGCCGTCCCGCCAGGTCCGGACCTCGATCGGGCGGGTGGCCGGCGAGTACTTGATGGCGTTTTCCAGCAGGTTGTCGAGCAGGATGTTCAGCAGCATCGGATCGGCCTGCACCGACGAGTGCCGTGCCGCAGGTTCGAAACGGATCTCGCGACCGCTGTCGCGCGCGTAGCGCTGCGTCAGCTGCCGCAGGTTGGCGTCGAGATCCAGTTCGCGAAGATGCAGCTGCATCGCGGACGACTCCAGCCATTCGTCCGCGAGCAGCGTGTCCACCAGTGCGTTCATGCGCTGGGCCGCGCGATCGATCTTGCCCGCCTCGCGCTGCACGTCCTGCGCGCTGATGGGCAGGCGCTCGTCGACGATCATCTGGGCCGACGCGCCGATGATGCTCAGCGGTGTGCGGAACTCGTGCGACACCATGGCCAGAAAATTGCGCTGCTCGTCCATGGCGTCGCGCAGCTGCGCCTCGGTCTTCTGGCGCTCCACCACCTCGGCATTCAGCGCGACCGTGCGATCGGCGACCGTCGCTTCGAGCCGGGCTCCTGCGAGCAGCGAATCCGCCAGGGCCTGGCGTTCGCGCAGGCGCACGCGCAGGCCCAGGCCGAAGAAGATGGCGACCATGTGCACCATCATTCCGATCAGGTAGCTGTACTGCGTGAACGGCGTGTACGGCAGCCAGTCGAGGTTCTTGGCGAAGTGCAGCACGCCGACGGTGCCGTACACCGAGTAGCCGATCAGGTTCGGCCACGCCGACGGATGTCCGCGCCGCACCAGCACGACGCACAGTGCGATGTCCATCACCGCGGTAGCCAGTCGCGCGAAGTTGAGGCCGGCCGCGATGAGGTCGTAACGACCGGCCAGCGCGGCGAGCGTGGCGAGTCCCGTCAGCACGCAAAGCGCGTCGACCAGCCGCGTCATGCGCGGAAACTGCGTGGGCATGTCGAGCAGGCTTCGCACGAACAGCAGGGCGGTGAGGAGCCCCAGGCACATCGTGACGTTGTGGATGCGCACCGCCAGCAGCGGCTGCTCGGGCAGCACCACGACGGCCAGCATGTTCTCGGCACAGGCGAACAGCAATGCGCTCGTCGCCAGGTAGAGCGCGTACCACAGGAATTTGCGGTCCGGCAGCGACACGCCGAGCAACAGCGCCACGACCGCCATCAGGATCACCATGCCGATCACGCCGGCGACCTCGAGCGTGCCGCGCTGCAGATCGCGAGCCAGGGCATCCAGGCGCCAGATGCCGCCGGTCAGGCTCAACGTGCGATGACCGGACAGGCGGACCCACGCGGTGTGCGGTCCGTCGTCGGGCAGAGTGCCGAGTCGCAGCACCGTGGCGGGCGCGCTGATGTCGCGCTGCGACACCGGCCGCAGCCCGCCGAGCGCCCGGTGCCGCAGCTGGACCGATCCGTCCGCCGCGCGCTCGGGGACCCAGACGTCGAGGTAGTCGACGTACGGCGCGCGAAGGTAGAGCCACCAGTCGTCGGTGAAGCCGGGTTTGGCGTGGATGTCGAAGCGCAGCCACCAGGCCGATTTGCGGGAGAAGCCGCCGTTGAAGGCGGCTTCGAGCCGCTCGAAGCGCGCGGCCATCTCCGGTGCCGAGACCTGTGCCTGCGACAGCGAACCTTCGGGATCGTGCAGCGCGTGCAGATGTCCGGGCAGCCCCGCGGCGCCGCGTTCCTGCGCCCGGGCGTCGAGTTCGACGAACGTCGTCCTGGCGGCGGCCGCGGACGCGGCGCTCATCGCGGCGAACAGGGCCAGCGCAAATCCGGGCGCAGCGAGCAGCCACCACAGGGCACGTCTTGCGCGCGGGGATAGGACCATCTGTCGAAGGGCGTGCCGTCTGACGATCCGCCAGTGTGACGGGGACTGCGGCGAATGCCCACGTACCGGAAGTTCACAGAAATTGCGGCAACGTCACGAGGGAATCGGCCCGGAGCAAACCTATCGACGCAGGTTGCTTGACGCAGCCCGTGTTTGGGCTTTCTATCCGGGAGTCGATCCCGGCGCGCCGCAAGCGGCGACCGCGATGTCGACGATGGGGAGAGCGCATCAACGTCGGGCCGCGGTTCCCGGAGCCTCCGTTTCGAAGCGAGGCATGGCGGGTCGGCCGGTTGCGATCGCTCGACAGCCGATCCACTTGCGTCTTGGGAAATAGCCGATGAACTCCTTCCGTCGATCGGGCGCGGTCCGCGCCGTCGTGATGGGCCTCGGAACGCCGTTGCTCGTGTCCTGCGCCGGCGCCTTCCACACCGCGGATCCGGGAACGGTCAGCCTCGGTACCTCGTCGGGCGTGGTGCTGCCCTCGGCGCCGCTGAACGGCAAGGCGCCGCCATCGGTGAATTTCGATCTGTCCAACTGGAAGCTCATCCTGCCTTCCGGCGAAGAGATCAACGTGGAGACGCTCGGCAAGGGATATCAGCGCGAGGGGCTCTTCTATACCGATCCTGGCAGCGGCGGCATGAGCTTCAGGGCGCCCAACCTCGCGGGCCAGGCGACGCCCGGCAAGATCTCGAGAACGGAGTTGCGCCAGGCACTGGCCGCGCCGGATCCGGTGCAGGGCGATGCGAACACGTGGACGACGGCACAGGGCGGCATGCTGCGGGCGCGGGTGCGCGTCGACGCGCTGTCGTCGAGCGGCGACGGGACGAAGGCGGGTCGCGTGGTTCTCGGAAAGATCCAGGGGCCGGCGTCGGACGTCGTGCAGTTGTATTTCGAGAAGCTGCCGAACGAGTCCAAGGGCCGCGTCTACGTGGAGACCGACAAGGTGTGGATGGGCGCGAGCGCGCTGTCGGAGGACATCGTCTCGAATCGCAATGGCGGTGGAATCGGAATGGGCGAACCGTTCAATTACGAGATCCGGCTCGAGGGACTTGCGCTGGCGGTGACGGTCGAGCCGCCCGAGGGGCCCACGGCCGTCTTCACGCAGCACATCGACCCCGGATACGAGGGCAAGGATCTGCATTTCGAGGCCGGCGCCTCCAACCCGAACGACACCGGCAACGAGAGTGACTTCGTGCAGGCGACGTTCTTCAACCTCGAGACGTCCCATCCCTGATCGCCCGCGTGCGCTTCGCGTTCCGTGCCGGGCCACGGAGCATGGCCGGTATACTCGCGCGACGACGGGTAGGGAGCCGATACCGGGCCGGGGTGCAGGGCGTGGACATCGGACGAGCCGTGTCCGCCTTGCGTGCAAAGAAGGATCGCGCGAGCCGACCGCAGGCGAATTCCGTCGCCCCGCTCCAATGTGCCAGAACGATTCCGATGAAGATCGAAGACCCGATTCACCGCTCCTTTTGCGAGGCCTATGCCGATGCCGTGTTGCGCTTCGTCGTGGAGGGCGTCAACGGTGACGTGGTGTTCGACGAGAAGGCCAAGGCCTTCGTCGCCAAGACGGTGGGCTCCAACGTTCCGCCGGCCAATTGCGACTGGTGGGTGGGAGACGACTGGCCCTCGTTCGTCGGGCCGCTGACCTGCCGCACCGAAGCCGGCAATCCGAAGTTCTCGGAGAAGCTGCTGCGCGACGAGATCGTTTTCGCACTTGCGAAATCCGCCACCGGCAAGCGCATGAGCCGGATTCTGGCCGGCCTCGACTGAGGCCCTGGTCCCCGCGTCGGAGGCAAAGCGCGTGAACGACGACGATGCGGCCGAATTCCAGGCCATGATCGACGACTTCCAGCCCGGTCTCTACCAGCATTACAAGGGGCAGCAGTATCTCGCGCTGTGCCTGGCGCGCGAGGACGAAACCGACGAGGTCGTCGTGGTCTACACGCGGCTCTATGCGCGTCCGGGCCTGCCGATGAGCACGCGGCGCCTGGAGATCTGGAACCAGGAGGTCGAGCACGAGGGCCAGCTCGTGCCGCGCTTCGCGTACTGCGGGCACGTGACGCACGAGGTCGACGCCCGCGGAAAGCCGCGGCAGACACAAGGCCGCCGCGGATTGTTGCGCTGGGTCAAGGACAATTTCTGATCGGGGCCGGCTGCCGAGGCTAGCGGGCCCGCGTCGACGCGTGCCGAGGTCCGCCGACCAGAGCACGGCCGGTAGAATGGCCGACGATGTCCGATCTGCTCTCCGTCCTTCCTGTTGCCGTCCTGCCGCGCCGCATCGCCGGCCTGGACGAGGTCGGCCGGGGCTGTCTCGCGGGACCGGTGTACGCCGCCGCCGTGGTGCTGCCACCGCGATGCCGCATCAAGGACCTGGATGACTCCAAGAAGCTGACGCCGGAGCGGCGCCAGGCCGTGTCGCTGCGCGTGCGCGAGAAGGCGCTGGCCTGGGCGATCGGCCGGGCCGAGGTCGAGGAGATCGACCGCATCAACATCCTGCGCGCGACGTTCCTGGCGATGCGCCGGGCGCTCGAACAATTGAGCCTGCAGCCGACCGAGTGCTGGGTCGACGGCAACCAGGATCCGCGGCTGGGTCTGCCGGTGCGCCTGATCGTGGGTGGAGACGGACTGGAGGCCTGCATCATGGCCGCCTCGGTGATCGCCAAGGTCGCGCGCGACGAGGAGATGGAGCGGCTCTGCCAGGCCCATCCCGGCTACGGCTTCGCGAAGCACAAGGGCTACGGCACGCCGTTTCATCTCGACGCGCTGCGACGTCTCGGCCCCAGTCCGATCCACCGCCGCAGCTTCGCGCCCTGCAATGGAAGCCGTGCCCCGTCGTCGGCATCGATGGTCGGTCAGCCCGAGGTCGGGGCGACCGCGGTGCTGGCCACCGACACCGCGTACTGAAACGGCCCTCCGTGTTCGTCCACCTGCGGCTCCACACCGAGTTTTCGCTGACCGATGGCCTGATCCGCGTCGAGCCGCCCAAGCGCAAGGGCGTGGAAGGCGCGACACTGGCTTCGCACGTCGCCAAGCTGGGCATGCCGGCGGTGGCGCTGACCGATCGCATGAACGTGTTCGCGATGGTCAAGTTCTACAAGTCCTGCGAAGGCGCGGGCGTGAAGCCCATCGTCGGCTGCGACCTGTGGCTGGCCGAGCGCGAGAAAGGCGAGGCACCGGAGCGCCTGACCCTGCTGGTGCAGAACGAACTCGGCTATCGCAACCTCACGCGCCTGATCTCGCGCGGCTACACCGAGGGCCAGCAGAAGGGTACGCCGCTGATCGAGCGCGATTGGCTGCGCGAGCTGTCCGACGGCCTGATCGCGCTCAGCGGGCGTGACGGCGCCGCGTTTCGCGCGGCTGCGCAGCAGAACGTGAAGGGCGCGCTGGCCGCCGTCGAGGAACTCTCGGCGCTGTTTCCCAGGCGCCTGTACCTCGAGGTATCGCGATGCGACCGGCCCGGCGATGAAGAGTGGGTGGAAGCTGCGTCCGCGCTCGGCCGCCGCTGCCAGGTCCCGCTGGTGGCGACCAACGACGTGCGTTTCCTCGAGCGCACGGAATTCGAGGCGCACGAAGCGCGCGTCTGCATCGCGCAGGGGCGTGTTCTCGCAGACGACAAGCGGCCGCGCGATTACACCGAGGAGCAGTACCTCAAGTCGGCTCAGGAGATGCGCGAGCTGTTCGCCGATCTTCCGGAGGCGATCCAGAACACACTCGAGATCGCGCGGCGTTGCACGCTGTCCTTGAAGTTCGGCACCTACCACCTGCCGAACTATCCGGTGCCGGAAGGGCAGACCACCAATTCCTGGCTGCGCGAGGAAGCGCACGGCGGACTGACGAAGCGCGCCGCGCAGATCCGGATGTGCCAGCCGGAGAGCGTCTACCGCGAGCGGCTCGACTACGAGCTGGCGATCATCGAGAAGATGGGCTTCGCCGGCTACTTCCTGGTGGTGGCCGACTTCATCCGCTGGGCCAAGTCCAATGGCTGTCCGGTGGGACCGGGCCGCGGCTCGGGTGCCGGCTCGCTGGTGGCGTATTCGATCGGCATCACCGATCTGGATCCGCTGCCGTACAACCTGCTGTTCGAGCGCTTCCTGAATCCGGAGCGCGTGTCGATGCCGGACTTCGACGTCGACTTCTGCATGGACAACCGCGATCGCGTGATCGAGTACGTCTCGCAGAAGTACGGGCGCGAGCGCGTGGGCCAGATCATCACGTACTCGACGATGGCGGCCAAGGGCGTGGTGCGCGACGTCTGCCGCATCATGGGTCACGGCTGGGGCTTCGGCGATCGCATCGCCAAGCTGATTCCGAACACGCCGGGCGCGACGCTGTCCGAGTCGGTCGAAGAAGTCCCCGAGCTCAAGCAGGCGTACGCGCAGGAAGAGGACACGCGCGCGGTGCTGGACCTGGCGCTGACGCTCGAAGGCCTGACGCGCGGCGTCGGCGTGCATGCCGGCGGCGTCGTCATCGCGCCGCAGCCGCTGACCGAGTACGCGCCGCTGCTGTGCGAACCCGGCGGCGCGGGCCTGCGCAGCCAGTTCGACATGAAGGACATCGAGAGCATCGGCCTGGTGAAGTTCGACTTCCTGGGGCTGAAGACGCTGACGATCATCGAAACCGCGGTGCAGACCATCGCGCGTGCACGCGGCGAGCACATCGACGTGCTCGGCCTGCCGCTGACGGACGCCAAGACCTACGAGCTCTACGCCAGCGGCGACACCAGCGCCGTGTTCCAGATGGAATCGCCGGGCATGCAGCGCGCGTCGCGCGATCTGAAGCCCGACACCTTCGAAGACATCATCGCGCTGGTGTCGCTGTACCGACC
>CAZXXM010000108.1:0-9486 GCA_964644715.1 uncultured Salinisphaerales bacterium | reverse complement strand
CGATCGTCATGTGGATCAGGCGCAGCACCGCCGGGTGAAGCGGGTCGTAGAGATAGTTGACCTCGTCGTCCACGCGATCGATGGCCAGCGTGTACTGGATCAGGTCGTTGGTTCCGATCGAGAAAAAGTCGACCTCGCGCGCGAGCAGCGAGGAGGCGATCGCCGCCGCCGGAACCTCGATCATCGCGCCCACCGGGATGCGGTCGGCGACGGCCTTGCCCTCGCGGACCAGCTCCGCCCGGCAGCTCTCCATCAGCGCCTTGGCCTGACGCAGTTCGCTCAGGCTCGAAATCATCGGCAGCATGATCCTGACCTGCCCATGCGCCGAGGCACGCAGCAGTGCGCGCATCTGGACGCGGAACAGTTCCGGCTCCTTCAGGCACAGCCGGATCGCACGCAGGCCGAGCGCCGGATTGTTGGGCGTGGGTCCCTGCCGCTGGCCCGAATCGACCTGCTTGTCGGCGCCCAGGTCCAGGGTGCGGATCGTGATCGGGCCTTCGACCGCGGACACGACGCGCGAGTAGGCCTGGTACTGCTCCTCCTCGGTCGGCAATCCCTTGCGATTCATGTACAGGAACTCGGTTCGGTACAGGCCGATGCCGGCCGCGCCGTTGGCCGCGGCGATGGCCGCGTCCTCCGGCAGCTCGATGTTGGCCTGCAGGCGCACCGCGACGCCGTCGCGCGAAACCGCCGGCTTGTCGCGCAGCGTCTGCAGCAGCCGGCGGTCCTGCGCCTGCTGATCCTGCTTGCGGCGGTAGTGCTCGAGCGCCTTGTCGTCCGGATCGGCCAGCACGTGGCCGTGCTCGCCGTCGACGATGACCAGCTCGTTCTCGCGCAGCAGCCGGCGCGCGTTGTGCAGACCCACGATCGCGGGAATGCCGAGGCTGCGCGCGAGAATCGCGGTGTGCGACAGCGGACCGCCGTACTCGGTGACGAAGGCCAGCACGGCCTGTTGCGAGAGCAGGATGATGTCCGCCGGCGTGATGTCGTCGGCCACGATCACCGCCGGCTCCGACAGCGGCGCCTGTTCGCCGCCAGGCAGCGCGCGCTCGGTGTGCGTCAGCACGCGCTGCACCCGGCTGACGACGTGCTCGACGTCGTCGCGCCGCGTCCGCAGGTAGGGGTCCTCCATCTGCTCGAAAACGGCCACGAGCGCGTCGCGCGATCGGCGCAGCGCGGCCTCGGCGTTGATGCCCGCACTGCGGATGTTCGCGATCGTCGCGTCCACCAGCGAGCGGTCGTCGAGCATCAGCAGGTGCGTATCGATGAACGCGGCGATGTCGCCCGGCGTGCCGACCGGAATCCGGCTGCGGACCTCGCGCAGCTGCCCGAGCGCCTGCTGCTGGGCATCGCGGAAGCGTTCGACCTCATGCTCGAGCTCCTCCGGCGCCACCGCGTATTCGACGATCTCCAGATCGCCGCCGTGCAGTTTCTGCACGCGCGCGATCGCGATGCCGCGCGATACCCCGATACCGGAGAGCCAGAGGGACATGATCAGGCGTCAGGCGTTAGGCGTTAGGCGTTAGGCGTTTGCTGACGCCTAAAACGAGCGCAGCGCGTGTCCTGACGCCTACCGCCCGCTTCATCACGCCTCTTCCCCGAAGCGGTCGGCGACCAGGCCGGCGAGTTCTTCGAGCGCGGCCGCGGCGTCCTCGCCTTCGGCGATCAGCGTGACCTGGCTGCCCTGAGCCGCCGCGAGCATCATCACGCCCATGATCGACTTGCCGCTGACCTCGCGCCCGTCCTTGCGTACGCGGACGTCGCTGCTGAACTTGCTCGCGAGCGTGACCAGCTTGGCGGCCGCGCGGGCGTGCAGGCCGAGCCGATTGACGATGTCGACGTTGCGTTCCATGGGTCAGTGCTCGGTAGTCAGTGGGACATCGATCGAAGGAACTCTCTCAAGAGAACGGCGACGGATCACCAACCGCCGACCGCTAACCACCGCTTTTGGGACACAGGATGATTCCCCGCTGCCCGCCTTCGACGGCCAGTTTCGCCATTTCGTCGAGCGTGGCGCGCGGATAGTTGTACACGCGCACCAGCATCGGCAGGTTCACGCCGGATACGACCGGCGATCCCTGAACGGCGGACAGCTTGTTGGCGATGTTGCTCGGCGTGGAGCCGAAGGCATCGGTCATCACCAGCACGCCGTCGCCGGAGTTCAGACGCTCGATCATTCGGCTGCCCTGGCTGGTGAGGACCTCGTGCGACTGCACGCGCCGCACTTCGAGGACGTCGGACGCAAGCGGCAGCTCTCCGATCATGTCGCGCATGACGTCGAGCAGGAAGTGCCCGAGCTTGCCGTGGGTGACCAGGAGGATTCCTACGCTCATGGAGCAGTACCGGTGGTCAGGGGTCTGTGGCCAGACGGATGGATGGGCCTGCCCGCCTGCGAAAGCGCGTCGGCAACAGGGCAACCGATTCGCCACCGGCAATTCGCCATCGACGATCGCCGCGGCTTCATCTCAGCTCCTTGTGGCTGGCGATCACCGGCTCGAAGGATCGGGCGAAGTGCCGTGCGAGCCGCTCCACGAGGTACACGCTGCGATGCTGCCCGCCGGTGCAGCCGACACCGATGGTGACGTACGCCCGGTCCTGGCGGCGGAACGCACCGAGCCAGGGCTCGAGGAAGTCACGGATGTCGCGCAGCATGCGCTGAACGTCGTCGCGCGCGTCCAGCCACTGCTCGACCGCCTCGTCGCGGCCGGTGAGGTCCTTGAGCGCAAGGTTCCAGTGCGGATTGGGCAGGCAGCGGACGTCGAACAGGAAATCGCAGCCGCCCGGCACGCCGTTCTTGAAGCCGAACGAGACGAACTGCACCGCGAGCTTTCCCTTCGTCGCCTCGGGGAGGCGCTGCATGATGGCTTCGCGAAGCTCGTGCAGGTTCATGCTGCTGGTGTCGAGCGCGTCGTCGACGAGGTCGGCGATCGGGGCCAGCAGCGTGCGCTCTCGCTCGATGGCTTCGACCAGCGAGGTGCTCTCGTCGGCCAGCGGATGCGGGCGCCGGGTTTCGCTGTAGCGGCGCAGGATCACTTCGTCGGACGCGGTCAGGAACAGCAGATCCACGTCGACGCCACGTGCCTTGATCCGCGACAGATGCTGCGGGAAACGCCGGATCTCGCGTGCGGTCTCGCGGGCGTCCACACCGATCGCGATGCGCTCGTAACGGCCGGAGCGGCTGCCTTTGAGCATGCGCGTGATCATCGGCCCGAGCAGCGCCAGCGGGATGTTGTCGATGCAGGTGTAGCCGAGGTCCTCGTACTGCTTGAGCGCCACCGTCTTGCCGGCGCCCGACAGCCCGCTGATGACGATCAGCTTCATCGGCCCGACTCGATCGACCGCATCTGGCGCGCCATGAAATCCTCCGCGGCGTCGTAGCCGTCGCGCTTGAGGGTCTGATCGCGACAGGCCGCCTCGGCCAGGGTCGCAAGGCTCTGGCCCACGCGCACCGGCAGCGAGATCTCCGGAATCGGCTTGCCGCAGACCTCGGTATCGAAGCGGCGGCCCCGCAGCCGGTCGGGCGGATCGGCGTGATCGGCGGCCGGATCGAGTCGCAGGATCAGGTCCAGCGCCTTGCTCGATCGCAGCGCCGGCTCGCCGAACATGCGCCCCACGTGCAGGATGCCCAGGCCCCGCACTTCGAGGAACCCGTACAGCAGCGGCGGGCAGCGCCCGACGACGCGGCCGTCGTGGGCGAGTTCGAACTCGGCGGCATCGTCGGCGATCAGACGATGACCCCGCGCGAGCATCTCCAGCGCCAGCTCACTCTTGCCGACGCCGCTCTTGCCGGCCAGCAGCACGCCGAGGCCGAAGATTTCGACGAAGACGCCGTGAAGGGTGACTTTCGCGGGGGTGCCGGACACGCGCTCGGGGGACGGGTCAGCGCCGTGCGGCGGACGGACTCAGCGGGCGGGCGTGTAGCCCGAAAGAAGCGAGTACAGCGTGGCACTGTCCTGCGCGGCCCGCAGCTTCGAGCAGAACGCGTCGTCGGAGAACATCTCGGCGACCGCCGCGAGGTGCTTGAGGTGCGCCTCGGTCGCGGTCTGCGGCACCAGCAGGCCGAAGATCAGGTCCACCGGATTGCCGTCGTGCGAGTCGTAGTCCACCGGATGCTTGACGCGCATGAAAGCGCCGACGCTGCGATCGACGCCGGCAACGCGGCCGTGCGGAATCGCGACGCCGTGCCCCAGGCCCGTGCTGCCGAGTTTCTCGCGCCCGGTGAGGCTGTTGAACACTTCCCCGTTGCCGAGGTTGGCGGCTCCGGTCGCGAGCAGGTTGGAGAGTTCTTCGAGTGCCTTCTTCTTGCTGGTGACCGCGGCACCACTGACGACGCGCTCCGGGCTGAGGATCTCGGTCAACTTCATCGGTTCGACTCCGGTTCTTCGCGAATCAGGTTCTGAGGCGGCGAATTATGGGCGCTTCGCATTAAAAAAGGTTCTTCGCCGCGCCACTCGTAGCCCGGACGAAGTCCGGGGCCGCGCTCCGTATTCGAAATCCGCCCCGGACTTCGTCCGGGCTGCTTGCAGTAGGCGCAAGCCGGCTCGTGGTCCGAGGATGGACGCGGCTTCTGCGCGCCTTCGCCAAAAGTCTCTGAACGCAAAGACGCAGAGGACGCAAAGGAACGTCGAGACGGGGGTTCTGCGTCCTTTGCGCTTTTGCGTCGAACCGTTTTTTCCACGACACCCACGCAAGCTCCGGCTTGCGAGCCCGCTTGCCCTTCCGGGAGCTGCGCCTTCAGTAGGTCCCCGCGAATCGGCGAAGAACCATAAAAAAGCCCCGTCACCGGTGGTGACGGGGCTCGTTTGCGGGGTGGACCGTTACTGGAGCGTGCGCTTCACGGCGGTCTTGACGTGGTGATGGCGCAGCTTCTCCTTGTGCTTGCGCGTCTGCTGGTCGAGCTTGTCGATCAGCGAATCGATTGAGTCGTACATGTCCGCCTCCACCACCGCTTCGGCGTGCAGGTCGGCGCCGCTGGCGTGAACCGTGGCCTCCGCCTTGTGCCGCAGCTTCTCGACCGAGAGGATCACGTCCGCGTTGATGAGGTGATCGAAGTGGCGCTCGAGGCGCTTGAGCTTCGACGTCACGTACTCGCGCAACGGCGGGGTCAGGTCGAGATGATGGCCGGAGATGTTCAGATTCATCGCACAGTGCCTCCTGTTTGAGGGGTCTTGCGACCCCGGGAACCGCAACTTGTCGAGGTCAGGCCACCGCCTTGCGTTCGTGCGAGGGCGGAATGTTCAACGCCTCGCGATACTTCGCGACGGTGCGCCGGGCCACCTGGATACCTTCCTTCAGCAAGAGTTCTGCCAGCGTCGAGTCCGACAGCGGGCGCGCGGGGTCTTCGCTGCCGACCATGCGTTTGATCATGGCCTGGATAGCGGTGGCAGACGCCACGCCGCCCTGCGTCGTGGACACGTGGCTGGAAAAGAAATACTTGAGCTCGTAGAGACCGCGCGGGGTCAACATGTACTTGTTGGCGGTGGCTCTGGACACGGTTGATTCGTGGATCCCCAATGTCTGCGCGACGTCCCTGAGCACGAGAGGCCGCATCGCTTCCTCTCCATACTCCAGAAATGCGCGCTGTTCTTCAACTATGCATTGGGACACACGCAAAATGGTTTCGTTCCGGGACTCCAGGCTGTTGATGAAATAACGCGCCTCCTGCAGGTGCTGCTTGAGCTGGAGCTGATCCTTGGACTGGTCGGCACGCTTGATGAACCCCTGGTACCGCCCGTTGATGCGCAACTTGGGCATGTGCTCGGGGTTCAGCGCCACCCGCCATCGGCCGTTCTTCTTGCTGACGATGACGTCGGGCATCAGGTAGTCCGACTCGTGCGCCTGGAACGGGCGCCCCGGATGAGGCTGCAGGCTGCGGATCAGCTCCAGGCCCAGGCGAACGTCCTCGGCCGTCAGGCCGGTGGCCCGCATGATCGCGGCCTCGTCCTTGCGCGCCACGTTGAGCAGGCCGGTCTCGACGATTTCCATCGCCGCCCAGCGGCCCGGCCGCGAACGCGGCATCTGGCGCAGCTGCAAGGTCAGGCATTCCGGCAGGTCGCGCGCGCCGACGCCGGGCGGATCGAATTCCTGGACCTTGGCCAGCACCGTCTCGAGGCAGGACTGCGAGATACCATGTGCCTCGGCCAGGCGCTCGCAGATCCCCGGCCAGTCCTCGAGGTAGCCGTCGTCGTTGATCGCGTCGATCAGGTGGGCGGCCACCACCGCTTCCTCCTCGTCGAACGGCGCCGCCCGGGCCTGCATCATCAGGTGCTCGAGCAGACTGGTGGAGGTATGCAGATTGGCCTGCAGATAGTCCTGCAGGCCGTCGTCGTCGCCGGACGAAGACGAGGCCGGCAGGTGATCGTCGAAGACGTCGCCCCAGTCGGCGTCGACCGGCATGTCTTCGGGGATGGTCTCCTCGGCGGTGACCTCCTTGAGCATTCCGGCCGTATCGTCGACGACGGAGGCCGCTTCCGCGGCCGCCGCGACCTCGGGCATCTCCAGCTCGGGCCCGTCGGCATCGGCCTCGAGCATCAGGTTGGAATCCAGCACCTGCTGGATTTCCATCTGCAGATCGAGACTGGACAGCTGCAGCATGCGGATCGCCTGCTGCAGCGCGGGAGTCATCGTCAGGCCCATGCCCTGACGAAGGGCCAGGGATTGCTTCATGGGCGTCGGGTCGGGTTACAGCGAAAGAAGGACATGACCCGATTCTATACGCCGGTACAACTCTTGCTTCAACAAATTGGGAATCGGCCCTATGGGCCTGTCTGCGCTGAGGTGCCGCGGTGTCGGCTCAGAGGTGGAACTGCTCGCCCAGGTACACCTTGCGAACGGTGGGGTTTTCCAGCAATTCCGCGGGCCTGCCCTCCGCGATGACCTTCCCTTCCGCAAGGATGTAGGCGCGCTCGCACAGGGCCAGCGTCTCGCGGACGTTGTGGTCGGTGATCAGCACGCCGATGCCCCGGTCGCGCAAATGGTGGACGATCGTCTGGATGTCGCCGACCGCGATCGGGTCGACGCCGGCGAAGGGTTCGTCGAGCAGGATGAAGCGCGGATTGGCGGCCAGCGAGCGCGCGATCTCGACGCGCCGGCGCTCGCCGCCGGACAAGGCCTCGCCGACGCCGTCGCGGATGTGCGCGATATGCAGTTCGCCGAGCAGGCGCTCGAGTTCTTCCTCGCGCCTGGCCTTGTTCAGGTCGGATCGCAGTTCGAGGATCGCGCGGATGTTGTCGGCGACCGTGAGCTTGCGGAACACCGAGGCTTCCTGCGGCAGATAGCCCACACCCAGGCGCGCGCGCGCATGCATCGGCAGACGCGTGACGTCCTTGCCGTCGAGTTCGATCTTGCCGCCGTCGGCCGGCACCAGGCCCACGATCATGTAGAACGACGTGGTCTTGCCGGCACCGTTGGGGCCCAGCAGGCCGACGATCTCGCCGGCCCGGAGGCTGACCGACACGTCGCGCACGACCGTGCGCTTCTTGTAGCGCTTGACCAGGCCGGTCGCCGAGAGGACGGAGACGGGCTTCGACGGCTGTGCCGCTTCGCCTGCACTCATGGCGCGGACGCCGGTTTGCCGGGCGCCGGCGGCGCGCCGGCAGCGCCCTCCCCGGTCTTGCCCTTTCTCGGCGGGGGCTGGATGACGATCTCGACCTGGCAGCCTTCCTTGCCCGGCGCCGCACCCGCGCAACCTTCCTTGCCCTGCGCCTCGATACGGCGCTCGGTGACGTCGTAGCGGATGTTCTGGCCCTTGATCTCGTCGGTGCCGCGCGTCAGCAGCGCATCGCCCGCGACTTCGACGACGTCGGTACGCGAATCGTAGGTCAGCGTCGAGGCCCGCGCCGTCACCGGCGGGCGCTCGTCGCCGCGCGACCCCGCGGCCGCGAGACCGGCGTGATCGAGCTTGGCGGGCTTGCCGTCGACCTTGGCTTCGAACTCGCCATCGTCGAACTGCTTGAGATTGAGGCGATCGCCGGTGAGCTTGAGATCGCCCGACTCGAGACGCACGTTGCCGGTGTAGACCATCGATCCGCCCTTCTGCCATTCGGCGTGGTCGGCGTTGATCTTCACGGGGTCGGACGGCCGCAGCTTCTCGCTACCGCCCTTTTCGGCCGCCACGACGGCGGACGAGGCCAGCAACGCGAGCGCGAAGGCCGCGACGACACGCTCAGCGCGGGACATAACGCATCTCCACCTCTTTCAGAAGGGACATCTCTTGTTTGGGGCCGGCCACCCTGAGGCCTCGCGCGCTGGCCGTCCGCGACTTGCTCCGCAGGTCGACCTTCTCGTCGGTCGTGATCGTCTCGGCCTTCGTGTCGACCCAGAGCTGGGGCGTTTCGAAGACCATCTCCTCGCCGTCCGGCCATCGGCCCTTGCCCTCGACGCCGCCGAGCAGTTGCAGGCGCTCGCGCTGACCCGGCGGGGAATAGCCTTCCGGCGCGGTCGCGGTCCACGGCGCATCGTCCTGCGATCCGAATACGGACAGGGCGAAGGTGCGCAGCCGTGCGGATTCGTCGTCGAAGTAGTCGATGTTCGCGGCGCTGCCCTGGAATTCGAGCGTGCCCTTCTCGTCGAAGCTGCTCCACTCGGCTCCGCGCAGCACGTAGCGCGGCTGTTCCGACGTGACGACGGCGCCAGCGGCCGGGCCGTCCTCACCGCGGAATCCGAAGAACGCGAGCGCGAGCAGCAGCACGGCGATGCCGGGAACGACCAGGCGATTCATCAGCCTCGCCCCTGCGCCGCGAAAATGGGACCTGTGGCCTCGAGGATCGCTCCGTCGCCGCGGCTCGTGAAATGCGTCCCGCCGTCGAGCGTCAGGTACGGCTTGCAATCGGTCATGACACCATCGATGTCGAGGAACAGGCAGCGGATCTTTGCAGCCCGCGCCTGAATCTCCGTGGAATCGATCCCCCACGCACTCATGGCGGTCCGCCCTGCCAGGGCCGAACCGCGAACAGCGTGGAATGCGGCCTTCTCACACGACCCCTGCGCGCAGCAGATCGTGCATGTGGATGACGCCTTCGAGACGGCCTTGCGCATCCTTCACGAGCAACGCGCTGATCTTGTGCTTCTCCATCAGCCCCACCGCCTCGACCGCCAGATGATCGGGCTCGACCGACTTGCCGCCCGGCGTCATGACCTCGTCGATCTTCGCGCTGCGGACGTCCACGCCCTGGTCGAGCGTGCGGCGCAGATCGCCGTCGGTGTAGATCCCGGCGACACTGCCGTCGGCCCCGACGATCGCCGTCATGCCCAGGCCCTTGCGCGTCATTTCGAGCAAGGCGGCCGTCAGCGGCGTGCCCGGCGCCACGCACGGCAGCGCCTCGCCGGTCCGCATGACGTCACGGATCTTCAGCAGCAGGCGACGGCCCAGTGCGCCGCCCGGGTGCGAGAGCGCGAAATCCTCGGACGTGAATCCGCGCGCCTCCAGCAGAGCCACGGCCAGCGCATCGCCCATCGCCAAGGTCGCCGTCGTGCTGGCCGTCGGCG
>CAZXXM010000107.1:0-9495 GCA_964644715.1 uncultured Salinisphaerales bacterium | reverse complement strand
CGCACGCTGTTCATGGAGATGTTCCGCGAACGCCGCGGCCTGACGCGCAACCTGCGCCGCATGAATCGCTACGGCGTGCTGGGCCGCTACCTGCCGGCGTTCGGCAAAGTCGTCGGCCTCATGCAGTACGACCTGTTCCACACGCTGACGGTGGACGAGCACACGCTGTACGTAGTGCGGAACCTGAGACGCTTCGCGATGGAGCGTTTCCGGCACGAGATGCCGTTCTGCAGCCAGCGGATGGACAAGATCGCCAAGCAGGAGCTGCTTTATCTCGCCGGCTTCTTCCACGACATGGCCAAGGGCCGCGGCGGAGATCACTCCGACATTGGCGCGTCGGAGGCACGGCAGTTCTGCCTCGACCACGGCCTCTCGCACACCGACGCCGAACTGGTTGCCTGGCTGGTGAAGAATCACCTGGTGATGTCGCTGACCGCGCAGCGTGCCGACATCACCGATCCGGCCGTGATCGCCGAGTTCACACGCAAGGTCGGCGACCGCACGCATCTCGACTACCTGTTCCTGATGACGGTGGCGGACATCCGCGCCACCAATCCGGCCCTGTGGAATTCGTGGCGCGAATCCTTGCTCCTCGATCTCTACAAGGCGACGAGCCGCTCGCTCGAACGCGGCATCGAGAATCCGCTGCGCCTGGAGGAAATGGTCGACGAGACCCAGGCCGAGGCGATGCCACTGCTCGCCGCGCAGGGCATCGATGCCGAGACCGCCGACAAGGCCTGGTCCCGGTTCGGCGAGGAATACTTCCTGAGGCACTCGGCCGAAGAACTCGCCTGGCACCTGCCCGCCATTCTCAAGGCCCGGGAAGAAGATCTGCCGCTGGTCATCGTCGACACCGTCGGCGGACGCGGCACCACGGTCTTCGTCTACATGCGCGACCGCGATCACCTCTTCGCGCTGTCCACCGGGGTCCTCGCCCGTCTCGGATTGACCATCCTCGACGCTCGCATCCACACCTCCGCGGATGGCTTCGTGCTGGACTCGTACGTGGTCATGGAAGGAGACGGAACGCCGATCCAGAGTCCGCATCGCCTCGAGGAAATCCGCGAGCAGCTGCGCAAGGTTCTGGGCGACCCGGCGATCTCGCGCATCGAGATCAACCGCCGCGTCCCGCATCGCCTGAAGCACTTCAACACGCCGACGACGATCTACGTCAGCCAGGACGAAACCCGGGCGCGCACCGTGCTCGAGCTGGTCACCGCCGACCAACCCGGCCTTCTGTCGATGATCGGCCGCGCCTTCCACAAGCGAGGCATCCTGCTCGACGCCGCGAAGATCGCGACGATCGGTGAACGAGCCGAGGACGTGTTCTTCATCACCGACTCTCAGCATCGTCCGATCACCGACGAAGAGACGCTCGACGACTTGCGCGAAGTGCTCACCCGCACGCTGGATCGCAGCGAGAACTGATCATTACTTTCAATCGGGACCAGCGTCCCGTACTACCCATGAACGATCTGCAAAACACTCTGGACACCGCGTGGGAAAACCGCGCCACCCTGGACCGTAACGACACGGTCGTCCGCAAGGCCGTGCTCGAAGCCATCGAGCAGCTCGACTCCGGCACCGCGCGCGTGGCAGAGCCCTCGGCCGAAGGCTGGAAGGTCAACCAGTGGCTGAAGAAGGCCGTGCTGCTGTACTTCCGCTTCCACGACAACGTGCCGATCGGCATGGGCCAGCTCGGTGGCTGGGACAAGGTGCCGCTCAAGTTCGACGGCTGGACGGCCGAGCGCTTCGCGCAACAGAACGCGCGCGTCGTGCCGCCCGCCTCGGTCCGCAAGGGCGCCTACATCGCGCCGGGCGCGATCCTGATGCCCAGCTACGTCAACATCGGCGCCTACGTCGGCAGCGGCACGATGGTCGACACCTGGGCCACCGTGGGCTCCTGCGCGCAGATCGGCGCGAACGTTCACCTCTCCGGCGGCGTCGGCATCGGCGGCGTCCTGGAACCGATCCAGGCGGGACCGGTCGTCATCGAGGACGGCTGCTTCATCGGCGCACGATCGGAAGTGGTCGAGGGCGTCGTCGTCGAAAAGGGCTCCGTGATCTCGATGGGGGTCTTCATCGGCCAGTCGACGCCGATCTACGACCGCGAATCTGGCGAGATCTCTTACGGCCGCATCCCCGCCTACAGCGTCGTCGTCGCGGGCTCGCTGCCCAAGGACGGCGGCCGCTACAACCTGAACTGCGCCGTCATCGTGAAGCGCGTGGACGAGAAGACGCGCGGCAAGGTCGGCATCAACGAGCTGCTGCGCGACATCTGACACCTGCGCGTCATTCGTGAGCCTCTCTTCGCAAGCCGTTCTCGATCTGACCTGCGCCCTGATCGCGCAACGATCGATTACACCCGACGACGCGGGCTGCTGCGAGATCATCGCATCGCGTCTGCGCCCGCTCGGATTCACGATCGAATATCTCGACGCGGGCGGCGTCACCAATCTCTGGGCGACGCGAGGCCATGGCCGGCCGCTGACCATCCTGGCAGGGCACACCGACATCGTGCCGACGGGCCCACTCGAGCAGTGGACGTCCGATCCCTTCCGTCCCGAGATTCGCAACGGCGTGCTGTACGGCCGCGGTGCGGCCGACATGAAGTCGGGCCTCGCGGCGATGGTCTGCGCGGTCCAGCGCCTGCTCGCCGCCGGTGATTTCCCGGGGACTCTCGCCTTCCTCGTCACGAGCGATGAAGAAGGCATGGCGACCTTCGGCACGCAGCACGCCGTGAAGCTGCTGCAGGCGCGCGGCCTGGTGCCGGACTACGCCATCGTCGGCGAAGCTTCTTCCAACGAGCGGCTCGGCGATCGCATCGTCGTCGGTCGACGCGGTTCGCTGGGGTGCAATCTCAAGGTCATCGGCAAGCAAGGTCACGTCGCGTATCCGCACAAGGGCGACAACCCGGTGCACCGCCTCGCGCCGGCGCTCGCCGAACTCGTCGCGACGCGCTGGGATGAAGGCAACGCGCACTTCCCGCCGACCTCATTCCAGATCTCGAACGTCCACGCAGGCACCGGCGCCACCAACGTGATCCCGGGCGCGGCCGAGGCCGTGTTCAACTTCCGCTACTCGACCGAGTCGAAGGCCGACGATCTCAAGGCGCGCGTACATGCCGTGCTCGACCGCTGGTGCCTCCAGTACGAGGCAAACTGGTGGCACACCGGTCAGCCGTTCCTGACCCGCCCTGGCCGGCTGATCGACGCCGCGCGCGGCGCGATCGCGCATGTCGTCGGCGTCGCAGAGCCCGAACTATTCACCGGCGGCGGCACGTCCGATGCGCGATTCCTCGCCCCCTGGGGTGCCGAGGTCGTCGAGATCGGCCCGATCAACGACAGCATTCACAAGATCAACGAGCACGTCCGCGTCGCCGATCTCGAGCCGCTTTCGCGCATCTACGAAACCACGTTGCGCCGCCTCGCGACCGCCTGAGCTCCATGAGCTCCACCCCACCCGCGGGCGCTCGATTCCCTCCGTTCATGCCGGTCATGGGCCTGCGCCACGCCAGTCTTCAATCGACCTTGGCGAGCAAGCGACCGGTGCAGCGCCTGTGGCGGAACCAGGGCGTCGATCTCAACGCCAGGTCCAGCGCGCACGTCCTCGACTGCGGCGACGGCGTACGACTGACCGGCCGGCAGACACCGGCGCCGGCGGCCGGGAGCCGGGGCCTCGTCGTGCTGATCCATGGCTGGGAAGGTGGCCACGACTCGAGCTATCTCTATTCGATGGCAGCGCGCCTGCACGTCGAGGGCTATGCGACGTTCCGGCTCAACCTGCGCGACCACGCCGGCACGCACGATCTGAACGAAGAGATGTTTCATTCGGCCCGCATGGACGAAGTCTTCGGCGCGCTCTCGCGAATCCGTGCGCTCGAACCGCAGGGTCCGTTGTTCGTGATCGGATTCTCGCTGGGCGGAAATTTCTCGTTGAGGATCGGCCTCCAAGGACCGTCGCGAGGATTGAATCCGCGGCTGTCGATCGGCATCTCGCCGTCGATAAATCCCGCCTCGACATTGCAGGGGATCGACGAAGGTCCCGCGCTGTTTCGCTGGTACTTCCTCGACAAATGGCGGCGCACGCTGGAAGCCAAGCGGCGAGCCTGGCCGCGCTACGACTTCAGCGCATACCGGCAGCTCAAGACCTTCGTCGACGTGACGCGCCGCTTCGTCACCGAGTTCACGGAATACGCAAGCTACGAGGACTATCTCGCCCAGTACACCCTGACGCCGGCGCTTCTGACCGCCTCGCCGTCACCGCTGGCGATCATCACCTCGCGCGACGACAGCGTGATTCCGATCCGCGATTTCGAGGGCCTCGAAGCACGAGGCTCCGTCGTCGCCTGCGACGTCACCGACCACGGCGGACATTGCGGATTCATCGAAAACTGGCGATTCGATTCGTGGGCCGAGCGACGGGTCGTGGCCTTGTTGCAGGAAGCCTGAACGGCGCGTCTACCCCTTCGAGCCGCGTTTGCCCGATGCCGCTTTCCCCCTCGGGCGCACATACAGCACCAGACTGTGGCCGACGATGTCGTACCCCTGCTTCTCGGCAATCTGGTGCTGCAGGCGCTCGATCTCCTCGCTGACGAACTCCACGACCTTGCCGGACTCGATGTCCACCATGTGGTCGTGATGCTCGCCGCGGTCGAGCTCGAACACGGCATGGCCGTCCTCGAAATGGTGCCGCTTGACCAGTCCGGCCTGCTCGAACTGGGTCAGAACGCGATAAACCGTGGCGAGGCCGATGTCCTCGTCGTGCTGGATCAGCTCTTTGTAGATGTCTTCGGCCGACAGGTGCCGAGTGGCGCTGCTCTCGAGGATTTCCAGGATCTTCAGACGCGGCAGGGTGACTTTGAGGCCGGCATTACGCAGGTCGGTGGATTCCACGATGGAACCTTGGGCAGGAATAAGGGTTTATTATCCGTCACCCTCCGCTCAACTCAACCCGAATGCGCGTCCTGCTGCTGTCCCTGCTCCTCCTCGGCCTGAGCGGTTGCCAGATCATCTACAAGCTGCCCACCCGCCAGGGCAACGTGATCGAGCAGCGCGACCTCGACAAGCTCAAGCCCGGCATGAGCCGCGATCAGGTGAAATTCGTGATGGGCACGCCGCTGGCGGCGACCCCCTTCCGCGCGGATCGCTGGGATTACGTGGGCTATTACAAGTCGCCGTATGGCGAGATCACGCAGCGCACCGTCACTGCCTACTTCGACGGCGACCAGCTCACGCGCCTCGAAGGCGCCGAGCCGGAGAAGGGCGACGGAGCCCTGTCGAAGCCGGACGCCGATGCGGTGATCAAGGCCGATGCACAGGACCGCGCGGCTGCCGCGCGCAGTGCGCGCGACAACGACTCCGACATCATCGTCAACCCGGACGAGCGCCGCCCCTGAGCTTTTGCGCGGCCCGGCGACGCCGGGTCGCCTTGGGGTCCGCCAGCAATTCCCGATAGATCTCGATCCGATCGCCATCGGAAACGAGGTCCGAAAGGGCGCGCAGGCGACCGAATACGCCCACCCGGATCAGGCCATCGCGCTGCGGCCTCAGCTCCAGGCCGCTTTGGCGTATCGCTTGTTCCAGCGTGCTGCCTTCCGGCACTTCCAGTCGACGGATCGCTTGTTCGGCCTCCGTCGCGAGCACCACCTCGACGCGCAGCCGTTTCAGCTGGTCGCCCACAGGCTCGCAAACCAATCCAGCAAGCCGAGCCCGTGCAGCAGCACGATCACCAGTCCGAGTCGAGCCGGATAGCGCAGCGCGAAACGCCACGCCCCGTGCAGCCGGCGTTCGCGCGGCCCCCACACCGCCAGGCTCAGTTCCCGCGGCAGCACGCGCGCGATGTAGACACAGACCAGCAGGCCGCCGATCGGCACGATCACGAAACTCGTCAGAAATTGGAGCCATTCGAAAAAGTTCTGACCGAACAGCCTGAGTTCCGCCGTGACGCCGAAGGACAGGACGGTGCCGATCCCGAGAAACCACACCAGCACCGCTGCACCCATCGCAGCGAAAACCCGTGTCTGGCGATAGCGTTCCATCAGGTAGCGCGTCACCGGCTCGAGCAGGGTCGCCGCCGCCAGCAAGGTGACCAGGAACAGGATCAGGTAGAACAGCACCGCCAGCGCCACCCCCGCCAGTGAATTGGGCAGCGCCTCGGGAAAGCTCTGGAAGATCAGCGTCAAACCGCTGGTGGGCCGCATGTCCGCCGCCAGCAGCAGCGCCAGCAGGCCGGTACCCGCCGCGATGCCGAAGAGCGTGTCGGCCAGGATGACCCAAAGGCCCATCCGCACCAACGGCACGCTCGCCGGCAAATAACCTCCCAGCGTCATCATCACGCCCAGCCCCAGACCCAGCGTGAAGAAGGCCTGATAGACCGCTTCGACCACGCCGCGCCAGCCAAGCCGGGAGAAGTCCGGCGTCAGAATCGCCTTCACGGCCTCGCCCGGCGCGCCCACCCAGAACGCCAGCAACGCGAACGCCAGGGTCAGCAAGAACACCGCCGGCAGCATCCGCTTGGCCGCTCGCTCGATGCCGTCGCGAAAACCGTAGGACACCACGATCGTCACCACGACCATGAACAGCGTGTGCCAGGCCAGACTGCGCTCGGGGTCCCGTGCAAGCTTCAGGAAAATGCGCGAGGCCTCACTCGAATCACGATCCGCGAGAAATCCGCCTGCCCCGCGGAACAGATATCCGAGGCTCCAGCCGGCGATCACGCTGTAGTACGACAGGATCATCACCGCGCTGATCACCGCCAGCCGTCCCAGCCAGCGCCATGCGCGACTGGCGTGAGAAGCCTGCGACAGCCTCGCGAAGCCGGCTCCGAGCTCGTCGCGCATCCAGCGGCCCAGCGCCCATTCCGCAACCAGGATCGGCAAGCCCACCAGCAGCAGGCTCAGGACGTACACGAGCAGGAACGCCGTGCCTCCGTACTCGCTCATCAGGTAGGGCACCCGCGCACTGCTGCCGATGCCCAAGGCCGCCCCGCAGGCAACCGCCAGGAATGCCGGTTGGCTCGACCAGTAGCCGAAGCTGCTTTCGCGGATCTGCATCGTGGGAGTTTAGGCCGACTTCGCCGGCCCCACCCGTCCCACTCGCCCGGACGAAGTCCGGGGTTCCGCTCAAAAAGCACGATTCCGGACTTCGTCCGGTATCTACGGGGGTGAATTGAAAGCCAGGCCGGCCATCCCGAGCAGCGCGGGTTGAGGGTGGACGATGCGTTGCACGGGAACCCGCGCAAGATCGTCCGAGAACGGCGCCTTGTCTTCGAAGCCGGCCCGGAAGGCCCGCGGATCGAGCGCGTCGCCCAGGCCGGCGACGACGCCTCCGATCAGCGATACGCCGCCCCAGGCCCCGAGGCTCAGCACCAGATTGCCCGCTGCCCTGCCCAGCCACGTCGAAAAACCGCGCAGCGTCGTCCGAGCATCGGTCTCACCCGCGCGCCAACGAACGAGCAAGGCTTCGACGTCCGGCAGCCGCACACCGCTTGCGGCCTCGTGGAGCCGCAGCAGCCCGCTGCCGCACAGCACCCGCTCCACCGAAACCCGTCCCTGCGCGGACAGGCGTGCGCTCCATTCGATCTCTTCGGCGGATACCGCCGCCAGGTCGGCGTGCCCGGACTCGGTGTCGATCAGCTCGCCACGCTCGGTGAGCAGAGATGCCCCGAGCCCGGTCCCCACCCCCAGCACGAGCCGGCGTCCACCTGACGTCGGGCGAACGGGGCCGAAGTCCTGCAGATCGCTGGCCTCCAGGTACGGCAGCGCCGCCGCCACGGCAGCCAGATCGTTGACCAGCCACGCGCGTCCCCCCGCAAGACCGGCCAGGGATTCGCGCTCCAGAACCAGCGGGGTATTGGTCATTTCGACCCAGCTGCGTCCGGGCACCCCGTTCACGCGCCCGGCAGCGGCCACCGCGACCGCGGCCGGACCCGCGCATCCGGCGTCGACGAGGTACGCACGCGCGAGGGTCTCGAAGCTCGCGGGCGGCGTCGGCAGGACGCGCAAATGATCGAGCAGGATGCGCCGATCATCACGGCGGGCCAGCGCAAGGCGGCAGTGCGTCCCGCCGACATCGGCAACGAGTACGCGGGGGTCGGCCGTCGGTTCCATGTTCGGCAACCGTAGCATTCCGTTCTTTTCGCGCAACCCGGTCGCGCCCGCTCCGTATAATTCACGCGATGAGCGAGCCGCGAAGCAAGAACAACAACAAGAAGGCCGAGCCCAGCGACGAGAAGCGCATCATCGCCCTCAACCGCCGCGCCCGGCATGAGTACTTCATCGAGGAAACCTTCGAGGCCGGCCTCGTCCTGATGGGATGGGAGGTCAAGAGCTTGCGGGACGGGCGTGCGCAGGTGACCGAAGCCTACGTGGTGATCCGGAATCGCGAAGCGTTCCTGATCGGGGCGCATTTCACGCCGCTCAAGCAAGCCTCGACGCACGTGAACCCCGACGCCACGCGCACGCGCAAGCTGCTGCTCCACGAGCGCCAGCTCGCGCAGTTGATCGGCAAGGTCGAGCGCGCCGGCTTCACGATCGTGCCCCTCGACCTGCACTGGACGCGCGGACGCGCCAAGCTGCAGATCGGTCTGGCCAAGGGCAAGAAGCAGCACGACAAGCGGGCCGACGTGAAGGAAAAGGACTGGCAGCGTGAGAAGGGCCGGATCATGCGGGACCGGGGCCGCTGAGGCTTGAATTTCTGCAGGCGTCGCACAGCCCCGCCGGACTCGGGCGCGCCGAAGTTTTTCGAGAGGGAACACGCACGGCTCGCCGTCGAGCTGCATCGGCTTCGACCCATCTCGACGCGGAACTCCCGCGGGTGCGTGTTAGTCTTACGCCTGTACACGGGGCTGATCTGGGCTCGACGGTGATTGGAAGCCCGACGTGCATGCCGAGTTGCATAGCCACTCGTTAAACGCCGTGCAAAAAAGCTAGTTGCGAACGACGCAAACTACGCCCTCGCCGCTTAACCGGTGAGCGGTTGACCAGGTGGTGTTGATGCCCCTGAATCAACCGTCGACTCTCATCAACTAAGCTCGAAGCGCGCCCTTCGCCGAGAGACGAAAATCCCAAGGGGATAGGCGCCCGCGATCCCTGCCTGTCGGGGAGTTGGCGATGAAAACCAAAGACAGGCTAAGCATGTAGGTCTTCGGCGTGGATGGTTGTCGGACGCGGGTTCGATTCCCGCCAGCTCCACCAATTGAGGGTCCAAGAGGATCCAAAGATGTCCACTAAACCCACGGAAACGTGGGTTTTTTATTGCCAGAAGCTTCGGGGGAATCCAATCGTTTGCCGGCCTCGAACGCCTCGTCGAGGAAAGCAGCGCTCCGTGACGTCGAACGTTGCTCGCAACGAAGAGAACTCGTGTCGCTCCGCGAAAGTTGTCCGGCGCTCGTGCACGGGCAAGCCTTCGAATCGCCGGAATCGCGTTGCCGAGCTCCCATCACAGGAACTCGTGATCGGAGCCTGGCGCAAGACCCGGTAGCCTCTGGTCAGCA
>CAZXXM010000106.1:0-9505 GCA_964644715.1 uncultured Salinisphaerales bacterium | reverse complement strand
TCGGCGGGGTCGGGCACGATCGGACTGAGCGTGCCGTCGTAGTCGAACACCAGCAGCGTCTCGCGCCGGCAGTAGGAACGGAGCGTCTGCGCCTGCGCCGCATCCAGGATCCAGTTCACGCCTGCCCTCCATTGCCGGACAGCCGTCCCGCCAGCTGCTCGCGACTGCGCAGGCGACTGGCGTCGAGCAGCATGCGTCCGGCCCAGCGGTACACGTTGAGTTCGGCGACGAGTGCCCGCATCGCATGCATGCGCGCCCGCTGCTCCTCCACCGGCATCTGCAAGGCGGCGATCAGCGCCGCGGAGGCTTCCTCGATGTCGTAGGGATTGACGATCAAGGCCTCCGGCAACTCGCGCGAGGCACCCGCGAACTTCGACAGGATCAGCACGCCCTGCTCGTCCGAACGTGCCGCGATGAACTCCTTGGCGACCAGGTTCATGCCGTCGTGCAGGCTGCTGACGTAGCAGAGGTCCGCAGCGCGGTACAGGCGGAAGACGTCGGGCGGCTCGGTGTGCTGACGGCGCAGGACGATCGGCCGCCAGGCATCGCGGCCGAATCGCGCGTTGATGCGCTCGGCCAGCGCCTCGACGCGATCGTTCAGGCGACCGTAGTGCTCGATCAGCGTCCGGCTCGGCGACGCGATCTGCAGGAAGACGAAGCGTCCGATCCACCGCGGCTCTCGCTCCAGCAGGCGTTCCACCGCCAGGAAGCGCTCCTCGATGCCCTTGGTGTAATCCAGGCGATCGACACCGACCGCGATGCGCGCATCCTCGCCCAGGCCGAGTTGCGCGAGCAGTTCCACGCGGCAATGCACGGGCGAGGGGGCGGCCTCCGCCCAGTGACTGGGCCACTCGACGGAGATGGGATAGGCGCGCACCTGGGTGCGCCGTCCGTGCTGGACCACGGCGAAGTCCTCGCGATCGACGCGCGCTTCCAGGAAGCGATCCGCCGATTCGAGGAAATTGTTGCAATGGAACTGCGTGTGGAAGCCCAGGATGCTGCTGCCCAGCAATCCTTCGATGAGCTGCGTGTGCCAGGGGCAGATCGCGATCTGCTCGGCGTTCGGCCAGGGGATGTGCCAGAACGTCAGGATCGTGGCCCGCGGCAGCCGCTGGCGCAGCAGCTGCGGCAGCAGGGCGAAGTGGTAGTCCTGCACCAGGATCACCGGGTCGTCGGTCTGCGCCTCCGAGACCACCGCTTCGGCGAAGCGGCGGTTGACGTCCTGGTAGTGCTCCCAGTCGTCGATGCGAAACGTGGGCCGCGCATGGGCGACGTGACACAGCGGCCAGAGCCCTTCGTTGGAGAACCCGTAGTAGTAGCCGCGCTCTTGCTGCTCGGTCAGCCACAGGCGGCGCACGGCGTAACTCTCCTCGCCCGGCGGCACCCGCACGTGATCGCGCGCATCCACGGTCTCGCGATCGGCCGAACCCGCGCCGTGCGCCACCCACACGCCCGAGCACGCGCGCATCACCGGTTCCAATGCGCTCACCAGTCCGCTGGCGGGGTGCAGCACGCGGATCGCACCGTCGGGACCGCGCTCATGGATGTAAGGCTCGCGGTTGGCGACGACGATCAGGCGCTCGCCGTGCAGGTATCGGGACAAGGTCAGCTTCAGGCGCTGCGGACTCCATCCTCCACCCTGCTGCTCGCCTTGCTCCTCGTGTGCGAGGCGCTGGATCAGCGACCGCAGATCCTTGATCAGGGGCAGGAACTCGGGACGGCGCGCCTCGGGCTCTCCCAATGCCATGCGATGCAGCGCCCCGCTCCACCGTCGCCACAACAGGCGCGCGCTCACCAGCGTCACCGCCGACGCCAGCACGGCGAGCGTGATCAGCGCCACCAGCAGGAAGCGCTGCGTGCTGCGATCGCGACGCGCGGCGAAGCTCAGGTCATGCACCAGCACCACGAAGCCCAGCGCGCGTTCGGAACGAAACAGCGGGAACGCGCTCACGTGCACTTCTCCGCCCGGAAGATTCTCGAGCGCGCGCCAGGCGCCCGTCTTTCCCGGAGCGCCGGCCAGCGCATCGCGAAGCTTCGGTCCCACCACGGCGCATTCGGCCGCCGCAGGAAGATTCGCGGTCTGCGCCAAAGTCGCGAAATCGGGCGAGCACAGCGAGGCCGCCATGATGCGTTCGTCGCGCGAGATGTCCGCCAGCAGTCCGGCGATGCGATCGGTCTGTCCACGCTCGAGGCTCTCGCCCAGCGCCTGGCGCGCACCGCTCACGGCCAGTTCCGCGCGCAGCGCAACATCCTTCTCCACCCAGGCGCGCGTCGTGCGCGTGACCGCGATCCACGCCAAGCCCACGAGCAAGGTCAGCGCGGTCAGCAGCACCACCAGGAAGCGCAGGGTCACGATCTTCACGGTCGTGGCCTCTTCACGGCGCATCGCTCCAGGGCGGCGAAGCCGCGAAGGCGGCGTGGATCAGCCCGACGTGCGAATAAGCTTGCGGAAAATTGCCCCACATGCGCAGCGCCGAGGTGTCGTAGTCCTCGGCCATCAGGCCCAGCGGCGTCATCGCGCGGCAGACTTTCTCCAGCGCGACCCGCGCCTGCTCCCGGCGTCCGGTCATCGCGAGCGCTTCGATCATCCAGAACGTGCAGATGACGAAGGCCGCCTCCGGCCGGCCCAGGCCATCGTCGCTGCGATAGCGATACATCCAGCCGTCCGCTCCGAGTTCGCGGGCGATGACGTCGACGCAGGACGCCAGGCGCGGATCGGCGGCATCCAGCATTCGCAGCGGCACCATCTGCAGCAGGGCCGCATCCAGGTCGCGCCCGCCGTAGCAGGCGGCGAACGCACCGATGTCCGGGACCCAGGCCTGGTCGACGATCTCGCCGCGGATGCGCTCCGCCGCCGCCCGGTACACGTCGCCACGCTCGGGGCGAACGTGCCGCGCGATGGACGCCATGCGATCGGCCGCGGCCCAGCACATCAGGCTGGAGAACGTCTGCGGCTCCCACGCCTTGCGAAACTCCCAGATGCCGGCGTCCGGCGTTCCTGCCGCCGCGATCGCCTTGCGGCTGAGCCGCTCGAGCAGGTCCAGCGTTGCACCGGACCGTTCCTGCGCGAAGCGTTCGTCCAGGTAGACCGGTGCCAGGGCCAGCACCATCTCGCCGAAGACATCGTGCTGCCGCTGTTCGGCAGCGCCGTTGCCGACGCGCACCGGGCCATCGCCGTTGAAGCCCGCCCAGTCCGGCAGGATCCGCTCGTCCAGATCGCTGCGGCCGTCGATCCGGTACAGGGGACGAAGATCCAGGTCCGGAGACGCCGCGCAGACCCCCATCAGAAACTGGATGAAGTTTTCGCGTTCCTCGAAATGTCCGAGCAGGCGAAGCGCGCCGAGGACGTAATAGGCATCGCGCAGCCAGCAGTAGCGATAGTCCCAGGTCCGGCCGCTGCCCGGCGCCTCCGGGATCGAGGTCGTCATGGCCGCGACGATGGCGCCGGTGTCTTCGAAGCAGTGCAGCTTGAGCGCCAGCGCCGAACGGATCACCTCGCGCTGGAACAGCAGCGGGACGTTGCAGTGCTTCACCCAGCGTCGCCAGTACGCGAGGGTGCGATCGAAGAAGCGCGCACACAGCGCCTCGATCGGCTCTTCCACCGGCGCGCCCCAGGTCAGCACCAGGTGGCAGCGGCGGGTCAGCGGGAACGGCGTGCCTTCCAGGTGCGTCGGCGAGATGTCGGACGTCAGGCGAACCGGCGCGGGCCCGCCCTCGATACCGAGATGATTCGAGCCGTGGACACGCGAGGGCCGCGCCTTGCTCCATCCCAGCCGCGGATCGAAGCGGACCTGCACCAGCGGCGTGCCCTCGATCGGCTCGACGATGCGGATCAGCTGCGTGGGGCGAAACATGCGCTCGTGCTGGACGAAGCGCGGCGCGAAGTCGATGACGCGGAAGCGGCCGCTCGCGGTGCGGAACTCGGTCTGCAGGATGTTGCTGTTCTCGATGTAGGACTGGACCCCGGCGCCGCCGTCCGTGGGACCGACCTGAAAGTCGCCGCCCTGCGGATCGAGCAGCGCGCCGAACATCGGCTCGGAATCGAAGCGCGGCAGGCAGCACCACACCACGGCGCCGGTTCGCGCGATCAGCGCGGAGAACTGGCAGTTGCCGATCAGGCCCATGTCCTCAAGCCTCACGGATCACCTTCGCATCGCGCGCGGAGGGAACCGCGTCTCCGGATTCGGCGGTCTCCAGGGCCCAGCGGAACAAGAGCGTCCGAAGCAGATCGGCATCGTTGGCCGCTTCGACCGGATCCCGATCGAGCGCGGTGCGCAAGGCGTGCCGCAACCAGTCCGACGTGGCCGGGTCATCGAGAAAATCGCGTGGATCGCGCACGTCGCCGGACTCCGTCACCACGGCATCCTCGCCGCTGCCCCCAGGAAAGGAATCCGTGACCGACGCGGGACCCGACGATGCCTGGCGGAAGTCCGATCGACAGCGAACAGAACCGCGGCCACGCGAAGGAGGGCTCGCTGTTTCATGCTCCGGACTCTAGGGAGGCGAGCCGGCCTCTCCAATTCGCCGCGGCCCGTACGGGGTGGCCCGTACGGGCTCTTGCCAGCGTCTGGCGTCGGGCGCGTATGCAAGACTGCGCCTCGCATTTTTCCGGAGACCATCGCGGTGACCACCGCGCGGACCCCTCTGCTGATCGCCGCCTATTTCGCGTGCTATCTGTTGCTGGACTGGGCCAGCTACGTCTATCCGGTCGTTCCGCTCGGCATCACGCCCTGGAATCCGCCCACCGGGCTGAGCCTGTTCTTCCTGATGACGGCGGGCCTGCGCATGTGGCCGGCGCTGTGCGTCGCGGCGGTGGCGGCCGACCTGTTCGTCCGCGGCGCGGCCCCCGGGCTGCCGGTGTTCTTGTCGGCCGGCATCATCACCGCGGGATACGTCGCGGCCGCAGCCGTGCTCGCGCGTGTGCTGCGCGCCGACCAGCAGCTCGAGACCGGTGCCGGTCTGGCCTGGTTCTTCCTGGTGTCGATCGCGTCGTCGCTGGCGGTGAGCATCGCCTTCGTCGGCATGTACGCCGCCTTCGGCATGGTCTCGATGCAGGACATTCCGATCGACGTGATCCGCTACTGGGTCGGTGATCTGAACGGCCTGCTGGTGCTCACTCCGGCCCTGATCTACGTCTTTGGCGCCACGCACCTGCGGACCAGCCTGCGCCGTGCGGCGAGTTGGGAGATCGCGCTCCCGGTGGTATCGCTGCTGTGCGCGCTCGGCCTGATCTTCGCATTCGGCGACACCTACCCGTTCCGCTCGTTCTACGTGCTGGTGCTGCCGCTGATCTGGATCGCCGCTCGATGGGGACTGCCCGGCGCCGCACTGGCGCAGGTCCTGATCCAGCTCGGCCTGATCGTCTCCGTGCAGATGGCCGACTACCGCGCGGCCACCTTCGTGCAGCTGCAGTGGCTGATGGCGGGCCTTTGCGTGGCCGGGCTGACGGTCGGGGCGATGTCCTCTCATCGCAGCCGGCTGGAAGCCATTCTTCGCGACCGCCAGGCCGCGCTCAGCCGCGCCCAGCAATTCGCCTCCGCCGGCGAGATGACCAGCGCGCTGGCGCACCAGCTCAACCAGCCGATGGCTGCGCTGAACGGCTACGTCGGCGCCTGCCGCGTCCTGGTCGGTCAGCCCGTGATCGACGCGGAGCGGCTGCGCGAGCTGATGGACCGGATCGACGCCGAAGTCCGCCGCGCCAGCGACTGCGTGTCGCGACTGCGGGACTTCTACCGCCGCGGCACGGTGCGTCCCAGCCCGATCGCAGCCGGTCGCCTGGTCGACAACGTCGTGCGCGTGGTCCAGCGGCGCGCGGATGCCGCGGACGTCGAAATCCTGATCCTCCAGGGACCTTGGGAACGCGTCCTGCACGTCGATACGGTCCAGGTGGAGAATGCCATCCAGAACATTCTGCTCAATGCCATCGAGGCGCTGGAGACGATGCCGCCAGGAGACCGGAAGATCACGCTGTCCATCGAAGAGGCCGCGTCATCGGTGGTCATGCGCTTTGCCGACAGCGGACCGGGCGTGGCGGAGGACATCGCGCCGGTCCTGTTCGAACCCTTCACCACGTCCAAGGCCACGGGCCTGGGCATGGGCCTGGCGATCGCCCGCTCCCTGGTCCGCGCCAGCCGCGGCGATC
Organism: uncultured Salinisphaerales bacterium; assembly: GCA_964644715.1. Classification (GTDB taxonomy): domain Bacteria; phylum Pseudomonadota; class Gammaproteobacteria; order Nevskiales; family Nevskiaceae; genus Panacagrimonas. The sequence goes on along the minus strand of CAZXXM010000106.1, from coordinate 3,363 downwards.
TGGTCCTCGATCCCGCGCCGCGCAAGGGGACCTGCTTCAGCATGCGCTTGCCGACGACCTTCGACGCCGACCGGTCCAGCCGATGAGTGCACGACCCAAGGTCCATCTGGTCGACGACGATGGCTCGGTGCGCCACGCGCTCGCCACCTTGCTGGAGCTCAGCGACATCGACGTGGCGACCTACGCGTCCGGTGAAGCCTTCCTGGACGTCGTCGGACCGCAGGATGCGGGCTGCGTACTGCTCGACCTGAAGATGGGCGGCATGAACGGGCTGCAGGTGCAGCAGGCGCTCCGCGCCCGTGCCATCGACATGCCCATCGTGATCATGACGGCGCACGGCGACGTCCCCACGGTCCGGGAAGCGCTGAAGGGCGGCGCCCACGACTTCCTGGAAAAGCCGGTCGAGCCCGCCGTCCTGCTCGACGTCGTCAGGACCTTGCTGGCGCTCGAGGAACGGCGTCGACGCGACGCCGCCGAGACCGACGAACTGCGGCGCAAGCTCGGCCGCCTGACCCCGAGGGAACGCGATGTCATGCGCCACCTCATCCAGGGTCATCCGCATCGCGAGATCGCGGCCGCGCTGGAGATCAGTCCGCGAACCGTCGAGGTCTACAAAGCCCGGATGATGGAAAAACTCGGGGTTCGGCATCTGGCCGACGTCATCCGCATCGGCCATCACCTGCCTGCGGAATAGGCCAGGGAGACCCGAGAACACCACGCCGTGGCGCCACCTCAGCCGTAGCGCCGCCGCAGCCGCTCGTAGAACGCGAGGTAGGCGTGCACGGTGGCCTGCTCGTCATGCCGGGTTCGCTGCGTCTCGCGGCCGCGACCGGCGAGGCGTTCGCGCAGGGTGGGCTCCTGGATCACGCGCTTCAGCACGCCAGCCATGCCCGGCACGTCGCCGATGTCGCACAGCAGGCCGTTGTCACCATCGACGATCAGCTCGCGCCCGCCATCGGTCCGCGTCGAGATCACCGGCAGCCCCTGGCTCCAGGCTTCGAGCATCACGTTGCCGTGGGCTTCCTCGCGCGAAGGACAGATGAACACGTCCGCGATCTGCAGCGCGGCGACCGGCCGGTCGACCCACCCGGGGAAATGCACGCGCCCTGGCGCCGCGGCGGCCAGCGCCTCGAGTTCTTTCTGCTGAGGTCCCCGCCCCATCAGCAGCAGGTGCAGCGGCCGTCCGCGCTGCACCGCATCCAGCGACGTGAACGCGGGCAGAAGATCCTGATAGCCCTTCTTGTCGATGAAGCGGCCCATCGAGACGATCAGCACCGCTTCGTCGGGAATGCCGAGCTGCGCGCGCGTGAACGGGGGCGGCGTTCCCGCTGCGAGCACGGGGATGAAGTTGCGGATGTACTCGACGCGATCCGACGGGAAGCCCTGCTGCAGCATCCATTCACGCAGGCTCTGCGTCACCGTGACCCAGCCGTGCGCGTGACGGAAATAGCGCGGGTGGTAATAGCCGCCGAGCCGCGAGACGTGCACGCAGCCGCGCGGTGCCCGCGTCAGCCAGGTCCCGCGCGACATCCAGCTCTGCACGACGGAGCACTCGTGCTCGCGGATCAGGCGGCGGATCGCGATCACCGAGCCCAGATCGATGTAATTGGCCATCGACAGCTCGTGCAGCCCGTGCAGCTCCGACAGCGCATCCACCAGCGCGGACCGGCGGCGCACCGCGGCCACCGAGACGTGCCCGGCCCGGTTGAGCGCCTGCACCTGGCGCACGAACGTCATTTCCGCGCCGCCCATGCGCGGGCTGGCGATCACCTGCAGGTTGCGGATCATCGGAGCGGCCTTGCGCCCGGTGCCGTCGCCGGCAGCCGCGCAGAGGCGTCGTCGACGCGCGCAGGCGCGGCGCCGAGCAGGCTCTTCAGGCGATGCAGGTGCGATGCGTACGAGAAGCGGCCGTTCACCGTCACGCAGGCGGCGGCGCTGAACGCGCCATACCGATCGGCGTCGCCGGCGATCTGGATCACCGCGTCGGCCAGGGCTTCCGGATCGGGCAGGCCCGGTTCGGCGACGACACCGCGTTCCGGACGATAGACCCAGGGATAGACGTCGTCGCGATTGCCGCCCAGGGCCTCGAACGCCGACATCGGCAGGCTCGGCGTGACGCACAGGCCGTCGACGCCGTGCTCGATCACTTCGCAGAGTCCGTCGACACGCGTGGCGACCACCGGCACGCCGCGACTCAGCGATTCGGCGCAGGAGATACCGTAGGGCTCGCGCAGCGCCGGGTGCAGCAGCAGATCGATCTCACCGAACCATGTGTCCATCGAGGCCACCCAGCCCGACCAGCGCACGCGCGCGCCGAGTCCGAGACGCTCGGCCTGCGCCTGCATCGCCGGCAGGTCCGGTCCCTCGCCCGCCACCCACAGCTCCGCGTCGACGCCGCGATCCACCAGATGCCGCAGTGCGTGCACGGCCAGCACGCCGCCCTTGAACGCGCGCAGCCGCGCGGCGAATCCCAGCCGCAAGCGGCGATCGGCCGGCAGACGGCGCGGTGCCGCGACGGTCTGCCGGTGCGACAGGGCCGGCGTGCACACCTGGATGTCGCCGGCGACGTTCCAGCGCTGCCGCAGCATCTGGCGCGAGGCTTCCGAGTTGGCCAGATAGAGGTCGTAGGCGGATGCGAAACCGGGATCGGGCCGCGGCGTCTGCGCGAACCAGGCCGAGCCGCGCTCCCAGTACACCGCCGCCGCGCCGAGGCTGCGCGCCAGATGTGCCGGATCCGAATCGCCGGCCTGGTTCCAGTTGATGACGCGATTAACGCGCCATTTCGCGGCAACCGAACGGCGGTGGCCGCGCCGCAAGGCCGGCGGCGACGCGGGCAGCGGCAGCCCGTGCCAGCGCCGCACCTCGCGAGCCGGCGCGCTCAGGCTGGACAGCGCCGCGCGCAGGCCGGGCGCCGCATCGCGCAGGTTCTCGATCAGGAAGTTCTCGACCTCCGGATCCTCGCGCGTCGCCGCCAGGAAACCCGCGAGACTTTTCTCCATGCCGCCCCAGGCTCCGTTGCGCAGGTAGGCCTGGTGCAGCAGGCGCAGGGGCGTCATGCGCGCAGATCCGACGCCGTGCGCGGCGCCGCGTCCGCGTCGAGCATCAGGCGCAGCTGGTGCAGCCGCCCGCGCGCCGAGTGCACGCGGTACTGGCGCGCGAAGCGCCGGTCCATCGACAGCGACACCAGCGTCGCCCATTTCTGCGCGGCAACGTAGACGCCGATCTTGAGCGGCATCAGCAGGCGCGAGCGCAGCCAAAGCACCGGGCGCGACCAGGCGCTGCGCATGGCGCGACGATATTCGTCACCACGTCCGGCGTTGAAGCCGCGCTGGCAGAGCTTTTCGAGACTGAGGTTCTCCGGCG
>CAZXXM010000105.1:5186-9507 GCA_964644715.1 uncultured Salinisphaerales bacterium | reverse complement strand
ACGGCCTTCTCCTCCTCGCCGAACTCCGGATGAGGTTAGCCTATCACCGCGACGTCGGCCACGCCAGGATGCGTCGCGAGCAGGTTCTCCGCTTCCTGCGGATAGATGTTCACGCCGCCGGAAATGATCATGTGCGACTGGCGATCGGTGAGGTAGAGGTAGCCTTCCTCGTCGAGATATCCGATGTCGCCCAGCGTGCCCCATCCCTGCGCGTCGATCGCTTCGCGCGTCTTCGACGCGTCCTTGTGGTATTCGAAGCGGTGGCCGTTGTTCAGATGGATCAGGCCCGGCGTGCCGGGCGGCTGCTCGCGGCCCTGCTCGTCGAGAATGCGGATGCGACACCCGGGCGCAGGTTTCCCGACCGATCCCTTGTGCGTGAGCCAGTCGCGCGAACTGATGAACGTGTGGCCCACCGATTCGGTGCCCGCGTACAACTCTTCGACGATCGGTCCGAGCCATTCGATCATCTGCTCCTTGACCGGGATCGGGCAGGGCGCGCCCAGGTGCAGCGCGCAGCGCAGGCTCGACAGGTCGTGGCGCCGGCGTTCGGCCTCGTCCAGCTTGAGCATGCGGATGAACATCGTCGGCACGAACAGCCCGTGCGTGGCGCGATGCGTTGCGATGCTCCGCAACACGGTCGAGGCGTCGAACTTTCGCAGCGCGATCACGGTGCCGCCGCAACGCAGCACGCAGACCATGAAGCGACCCGGCCCCGCGTGGTACATCGGCCCGGGATTGATCAGCACGGTGTCGACGTCGAAGCCGTACTGCTGCACGAGCAGGGCGTGGCGTCGTGGCGGCACCTCGGGAGGATCGTTGGGTGTCAGCGTGCGGACGCCCTTCGGTCGACCTGTCGTCCCCGACGAATACAGCATCGAGGGACCCCGTCGGCGTCCCCGGAGAGCGACGGCGGATTCATGTCGCAGCAGCGACTCGTAGCAGCGGAACGGCGCTGCGTCGACGCCGTCGAGTGCCAGGTAGTGGAGGCGATCGCAGAAGCGCTGCGCGACCGGGCGTGCGACGTCGGCGAGATCCGCGGATGTGATCAGCAGCTTCGCGTCGCAGTTGTCGACGATGTAGGCGGCGTCGTCGACGCTCGACTGGCTGCCGATGCAGACGTAGGTGATGCCGGAGTTCTTCGCCGCCCAGATCAGCTCGGGATAGCGGATATGGTTCTCCAGCAGCAGCGCGATCGTGTCGCCTTCATTCAAGCCGAGACGCTGAAAGAGCTGTGCGGCGCGATCGGCGCGCTCCACGAGTTGCGCGTAGCTGATCGACTCGCCGGTATCGGCCAGGATCAGTGCGGGCTTGTCCGGATGTCGCTCGGCTTGTGCGCGCGGATGGGGAACGGTCATCGGAAAAGTTCTCGCGATCGCCGGCAGGGTATAACGCCGCAGTCGTTCGGATGCCGCGACGTCGACGAAGTCGCGTCCCCTGAAACGGCGAAACCCCCGCGGAATCACTCCGCGGGGGTTTCGATGAAACCAAGCGCTCGCAGCTTACGGAGAAGGCAGACCCGGCAGCTTCGACATGGCGGACGGCAGAACCCCGCCGGGGCCCGTGAGTGGCCGGGTCAGACCGTTGATCACCACGAAGCCGGGAATCGAGAGCGTCGAAACCAGCTTGAACACCGGGGCCGAGGCCGGAATGATGCTGCCGAGCAGCGGACCACTGACCGCGACGAGCGGGTCCAGCGCGCCGCCGCTGAAGGCGAGCAGGCTGAAGTTCGCCGGCAGCGGAATCTGGTTCCCGGCGGCGTTGACCTGCAGCGACGCACACGCCAGCGCAGCGCCGAGCAGCAGTTTGATTTTTTTCTTCATGATTTTCCTCCTGGTGATATTGATAGACCTTCGTTTCCCCGACGGTCTGACGAGACAACACGAAAAATACGGGATTCCGGTTGCACGCGCGAATCCCCCGAAAGAGGCTGATTTTCAGCCGTGCATCGTCAGGCCACCTGACACGCTGATCACCTGTCCGGTCATGAACGAAGCGTCATCACTGGCCAGGAACGCGACAAGGCCAGGGTAATCCGTAGGTTCGCCGATACGGCCCAGCGGCACGCCGCGCACCATCGCGTCGCGGATCTTCTGTCCTTCTTCCCCGGTTCCGACGAACGCGTCCATCGCCGGCGTATTGGTCGGGCCGGGGCACAGGCAGTTGAGCGTGACGTTCTTGCGCGACACCTCGCGCGCGAGCGCCTTGGAGAACGCGATCGTCGCGCCCTTGGTTCCCGAGTACACCACTTCGCCGGACGACCCGACGCGGCCGGCGTCCGAGGCGATGAAGATCACGCGGCCGCCGCCACGCTGCACCATGCCCTGCACCACGGCGTGGGTCATGTGCAGCGGACCCATGTAGTTGATGCTCACCACCTTCTGCCAGAAGTCCGGCGTGGTCTTGAGGAACGGGATGGGCTTGTCCCAGCCGGCGTTGTTCACCAGCGCCCAGGTCGGCCCGATCTTGCCTTCGATCTCGGCCACGGCCGCCTTCACGGCGTCGTAGTTCGTGATGTCGCAGATGCCGGCCTCGGCCCTGCCGCCGGCCGCCTGGATATCGGCCACGGCCTTGGCGGCGGCCTCGGCGTTGATGTCGAGCACGCCGACGATCATGCCTTCCTCGGCCAGGCGTTTGGCGATGGCCAAACCGATGCCGCTTGCCGCGCCGGTGACCAGGGCCACCTTGTCTTTCAGTCCACGCAAGACGCTTTCTCCTGAGGGTTCGCCGCTTGATTAAAAGAGGTTACGCAAAGTAGTATGGCCCCATACTACTATTCCGACACCCCGCTCGCCAAGTCGCCCCCTCGGCCCCGCATGAAGTCTGGGTCCGGCCGCAGGTCGGTGGGTTAGTCTCACGGAACTGATCAATCGGTCTGACCCCTGCGTCGCGGCGGACCTTGGGGAGTGCCTTGTGAGTGCAGAGAGCGCGGGTGGCCAGCCGGTTTCGAACGACGCCTACGTCGGCGGGAGCGGCTCTGCGCTGCTGCTGCTGCACGGGATCGGCGGCTCCTGGCACATCTGGAAACCCGTGCTGAAGGCGCTGGAACAGCGCCATCGCGTCTACGCGCTGACCCTTCCCGGACACTGCGAAGGCCCGGACTGCGCGATCGACGGCGACGCCACGGTCGGGGGGCTTGCCGACCAGATCATCCAGATGATGGCGGCCCGCGGCGTGACGTCCGCACACGTGGCCGGTAATTCGCTCGGGGGCTGGCTGTCGATCGAACTGGCGCGCCGAGGCTTCGCGCGCTCGGTCACCGCCTTGTCGCCGGCCGGAGGCTGGTCGCGGCGCATCGACTTCGAGCGGCTGCGCCGGCGCTTCCGGATCTTCTTCGCGCTGATGCCGATCATCCTGTTCCTCGCATCCCCGTTCCTGCGCTTCGCGGGCTTCCGCAAGGCACTGGGCAAGGAGACGATGGAGCACGCGGATCGCATGCCGGCCGACGAGTTCCGCTACTCGCTGCGAGCCATGGTGAAGAGCCGCGCGTTCCTGGGCCTGTTGCGCACCTTGGGTCGCGATGGACCGGTGGGCGCACTCGGACCGGTGCGTGTGCCGGTCCGCATCGCCTGGTCGGAGTTCGACCGCGTGATCCCGTTCGAGACGTTCGGCGTGCACATCATGAACAGCATCGCCGGCGCCGAGAAAACGGTCGTTCGCGGTGCCGGTCACGTGCCGATGTACGACGAACCGGAGCAGGTCGTGGCGCAGATCCTCGAGGTCACCGCGCAGGCCGAGCGCCGCGAAGGTGTCGTCGCCTCGGGGGCGGTCGCCGCATGAATCTCGCGGCCCTGAATCCGGTCGTCGCGGCGACGCTGATCCAGCGCAAGCAGGTCGCGCGCAAGGTCGCCCGGACTCCGCGCTTCCAGGACCAGTGCGCGGCGCTGGCGAAGATCCTGAAGCGCACGCCGGAAGATGTCGTCGCCGAGGCACTCAAGGGCCTCGAGGAAATCGTCACGGTGCAGAGCCCGGCCTTCGCGGCGGCGTTCGATTACGGCCTGGGGCCGATGCACACCAAGGCCTGGACCGTCGATGCCGACGAGGAACAACTGACGCGTCTCAAGGCGCTGAACCAGACCCACGCACTGGTCTACCTGCCGACGCATCGCTCCTACGCCGACGCCTTCATCCTGTCGCGGCTGCTGCGCGACCGCGGCATGAAGCGCAACCACATCCTGGGCGGCAACAATCTCGGCTTCTGGCCGCTGGGCACGATCATCCGCCGCGCCGGCGGCATCCTGATCCGCCGCAGCTTCCAGGACGACGAGGTCTACAAGCTGGTCGTGCGCGAATACCTCGCGTGGCTGGCCTCGCAGCAGCTGAA